>JAEYTN010000035.1 GCA_023433985.1 Pseudomonadota bacterium
GTTGATGGCCGCGCTCAACAGCAGCGGCATGCTCATCGGGATCACGGCCGAAACCACCGCCAGGGTCAGCGCCGCGGCCACCAGCGGGCGCCGGACGTTGAGACCGAGCGCCCGTACCCGCTGCAGCAGCGATTCTTTCTTGCCGGAACCGGCGGCAGCGTAAGCGTCAGCCATCAATGTTCCAGTCCCGTCACCACAATGATCGTTTAACCAACGACCGAATGAGACAAAGTCCGGAGGAGCGCGCTCCGTAGGAGTACTGAGTTCAAACGGCAGGCGTTTGGGCATAGTGCCACGACATGTCCCTCTTGCGGGAGCCCCGCTATTGAGCCGGTACGAGTTGGCGCCCGCCGTCGGGCGCTCCGATACTTCCCGTCACCTCGAACGCGACTTGCCGGAGTCCGCCTGGCCCACCGGTCGCGATGTCCTCGAACTGGTGCCGAGCGCACGCCAGCGGCAGCTGGTTCGGTGGATCGTCCGCGTGCTCGCCGCCGACCGGCAGGTGAAGGCTGCCTGGCTGTCCGGCAGCCGGGCGCGGGGGGATGGCGATGCCTTCAGCGATGTCGATGTCGTCGCGCTCGTCAGCGGCAGCGACGCTGCGCAGGTCGGGGCGAAATACGCCACCGGCGCTCGTCGGCTCGGACCGGTATCGCTGGTGCGCACCAAGATGGCCAACCGCATCATCAACGTCATCACCGGCGAATGGGACCGCTTCGACCTGAGGTTCGTCGACGAGGCCGAACTGCCCGAGATCCGGTCGCTGGCGCTGCTGCCGCTGCTGGGCGATACCGGCGGCGCGTCGTCCGAAGCAGGGGAGACGCACGGCGCCGCCTCGCCCGAGGCCGTCGTGCAGCTCGTCTGCGAGTTCTTCCGCGTGCTGGGTCTCGCGGTGGTGGCGGTGCAGCGCGAAGAGTGGCTGCTCGCTCAATCCGGCATCAACATGATGAAGCAGCTGACCATCGACCTGCTGCTCGAAGGCAGCGGGATGAGCCGGGCGCAACGGGGCGGTGCGCTCCACCTCAACGCGCTGCTGCCCCGCGACCAGCGCCTGGCGCTCGAAGCGCTGCCCGTACCTTCCGCCGATCGCTCCGGGATCATTGCCGCCAACGTGGCCGTGGCTCGCCTGTTCGTACCGCTGGCGCGCAAGCTCGCGGCGCGTATCGCGGCCGAGTGGCCTACGGCCTTCGAGGTGGCGACGCGCCGCCACCTGCGCGAGCAGCTGGGCGTGGATATCGGCGTCTGAGCCCTGCTCAGAGCACGAAATGCTGCCGCTCGATCCGCACTGTCCCGTGCCGACCAGGCACCGAGGTGAACTCGTAGGTCGCCGCCGCCTCCGGCCAGCCTTCCACCGTTGCCTGCCACACTGCGGCCAGCAGGCTGGTCACCGGATCACCCGCCGGGCAGCCATGCCGCCCGAACCCGAAGGTCAGCCCGGTACTGCCCCGCCCGGCTTCGCCATCGCGGTTGCAGAGCACGATATCGACCGACAGTTCCGATGCCGGCCGCCCGGCCTCGTCGATGCGCAGCCGGTTGATCGAGCCGAACGGCGGATGCTCGAGCAATATCCGCTCGGCCGCCACGCGGGGGGCGATGCTGCGCACCAATTCGGCCGGCCACGTGAGCCGGGAGTGGAACAGCGCCTCCAGCGCCCGGGCAACCGACGGCCGCGCGTCCACCACGAGCCCGATGGTGGTATCGCGTGCAAGCCCCAGCGCCGCACATTCGGCCAGCAGGCTGCCGGGGATGAATCGTTCCGGCTCCCAGAACCGGCGCATCGCGTCGATCGCACCATTGGCTTCGTCGAAGGGGAAAAGGTTCGAGCGGTTGGCGAAGAACGCCGTCACCAGCCCGAATTGCTCCGACACCGCGTCATAGTCCTGCTGCGACAGCCCCATGAAGCCGGCCTGCCAGGTGTCGTTCAGCCGCACGATACGGGCGCTGTCGGCCTCCCGCCAGCCGGCAACCTCGGCGGCCACCGCCGCCGCAACGCGTTCGGCATGCGGTGCCGATCGCCGCATGGCGCTGACGATGCCGAGCTTTTTGTCGCGATGGCCGGCACCCTCGTCATACATCGGCCAGGCGCGAAGGAATCCGGCGAAGGCGAGCTTCTCGTGCGGCACGGGGCAGACATATTTGCCGAGGCTGTGGTCCAGCCGGTCGCTGGAAACGTCCGGCGCCTTCAGCACCTGCCGCGCCTCGTCGATCCGGCCGACGGTGACCTTGTCGTGCATCCGCTGTCCCCCTCGCGAGGCCGCGGTGCCGAGGGGCTAGGCGGCCAACTGGTAGGACTGGACTAGTCGATACGCTAGCTCGCCACCAGTTCGTACACTCTCGTACAGCCCGAACCCCGGTGCCTCGAACGGGCCGGCCTGGAAGCCGTGAGATCGCGCGATCCAGCCGTCGACCGATCCCGGCGACGGGCGCGACGTGTAGCCGACGGTGACATGCGGCAGCCACACCCGCTCGTCGGGCGTCAGCCCCGCCTGCCGGGCCGCCGCCTCGCACTGCGCCTGCAACTGCAGCAGTTGCGCTTCGTCGCGCACCCCGGCCCAGACGGCCCCCCGACCGCGCCCGAGGTCGAAGCTGCCGACGCCGGCAAGCTCGATCCGCACCGGCGGGGAGCGAACTTCCGCCAGCGCCGCGCGCAACCGCGCGACCTCGTCGTCGGCAAGCTCGCCGGCAAAGCGCAGCGTCAGGTGCAGCCGCTCGGGCGGCGTCCAGCGCGCCCCGTCGAGCCCCGTCATCAGCGTGCCGAACGCCTCGGCGACGCCGCCATCGAGCGGGATGGCGGCGAAGATCCGCGCCATCGAAGCTGCTAGGCCACCAGCGCCGGCTCGGGCACCGTGTAGTGCGGCCGGGCTACCCGGTAGCTGTCGATCCGCGCCTCGATTTCGTGCCTGAAGTGCCGCACCAGCCCCTGGATCGGCCATGCCGCGAAGTCACCGAGCCCGCAGATCGTGTGCCCTTCGATCTGCCCCGCTACCTCGAGCAGCATGTCGATCTCGCGATGCTCTGCATTGCCCTCTGCCATGCGCGTCATCACCCGCCAGAGCCAGCCCGTGCCCTCGCGGCAGGGCGTGCACTGCCCGCAGCTCTCATGCGCGTAGAATTTCGAGAGCCGCGCCACCGACTTCACCAGGTCCGCCGACTGGTCGAACACGATGATCGACCCTGAGCCGAGGAAGGTCTTGTACTGGCGCAGGTCCTCGTAATCCATCAGCGCGATTTCGGCGTGCTCGGCGGGAATCATCGGTGTGGACCCTCCGCCTGGCATCACCGCCTTGAGGTTCTTCCAGCCGCCGCGGACACCGCCTGCCTGCACCTCGATCAGTTCCTTGAGCGGCACGCTCATGGCGTCTTCGACATTGAGCGGCCGGTTAACGTGGCCGGAAATCGAGAACACCTTGGTGCCCGCGTTGTTGGGCCGCCCGAAGCTCGAGAACCAGCTCGGCCCGCGCCGCAGGATGGTCCCTACCACCGCGATCGACTCGACATTGTTCACGGTGGTCGGGCAGCCATAGACGCCCATCGCCGCCGGGAAGGGCGGACGCAGCCGCGGCTGGCCCTTCTTGCCCTCCAGGCTCTCGAGCAGCGCCGTTTCCTCGCCGCACACATAGGCGCCCGCCCCGTGATGCACGATCACGTCGAAGTCCCAGCCGTGAATGTTGTTCCTGCCGATCAGCCGGGCGTCGCGCGCTTCCTGCACCGCCGCCTCGAGCCGCTCGCGCACCCGGATATACTCGCCCCGGATGTAGATGATGGCCGTATGCGCCCGCATGGCGAAGCTCGCCAGCAGGCATCCTTCGATGAGCAGGTGCGGATCGTACCGCATGATGTCGCGGTCCTTGCAGGCGCCGGGCTCGCTCTCGTCGGCGTTCACAACCAGGTAGTGCGGCCGCTCACCCTCCTGCTTGGGCATGAAGCTCCACTTCAGCGCCGTCAGCATGCCGGCGCCGCCGCGCCCGCGCAGGCCGGACTGCTTCACGGTCTCCAATACCCATTCGGGGCCCTGTGCCATGAACTCCACGGTCGATTGCCACGCCCCGCGCTGCCGAGCCCCTTCGAGACCCGGATCTTCCTTGCCGCGCAGATTGAGAAAAATCCGATCGTGGTCGGCCAGCATCGTTCCCTCACTATGCTTTTTTTCCGCACGGCGAGGCTTTGGGCACCTAACCGGCAGATAATGACGATTAATCGCGCGACCTGTGTAGCGCGCTTCGGCGGCAGTCGTACAGCAGTTGTAACGCCCCGAATATCTGTTGCGATCATGCGGCTGACTGCGGGGGTCCCATCGGCGATTGTACGTAAGTAAGGTTTCCCGGGCTCAAACCGCATTTCGCGCAGCTGCCGCCTGTAGCGACAGCGCGTGAAATCTCTCCTGCATTTGTGCCCTGAAGTAACGGGACATACGCTGCCGCCGCGGATGAGCGTTGCAGATATGCGGCGCGAGGCCCGCCGCCTCATACCCCTCCGCCATGTCCCGGATACCGTCGACGAGGCCGAGCAGCAGGCGTTCGACCTCGGGCGTCATCGCCACATGGTCGAACCGGGGAACCAGCATCGACGCAAGCCCGCTCGCCCGCCCGAGGCGATGTCCTCCTCGCTCGTCGTAGTAGCAGACCGGCAGGGTGAGGACGTTGCCGGCCCCGGAGCGCGACTCCTGATAGCGCGCGTCGTAGGCGTCGCCGCCGAGGTCAGGCAGCGGGTTCGGCTTGCCGTCGAACCGTGCGCTCCAGTGCAGGCTGGCGCGCCGCCCCTCGCCCCCTGCAAGCGTGGTGATGTTGCCAAAGCCCGCGAGCGTGCAGAGCGTCACCGACAGCCCGATGCCCGGCTCGGCACCCCGCAGCTTGTAGTTCAGCAGGTCGGTCGGACTGCTCCTCACGATGCGCAGATACTCGGCGAACCGCTGGGGATCGTCGGCGTCCTCCACCCGCTGGGGCAGCAATATGTCCCGCAAGGCGAGGGCGCCGTCCGCGGACACCAGCATCAGGTCGAGGTCCGACGGCTGCGCGTCTCCCACCCCGCGAACGCTGCAGAACCGCGCGTAACTCATCGACCCGACGATGAAGATGCCCGCGAAGCGACGGCGCAGGTGCGGCAGGTAATGTGCGTACAGCAACCGCAGCAGGCATGCGCTGTGGCGTACGGCATCGACGAGCCGCCGACCGTCCGGCGTTCCCGCGAGCCCACCGATCTCGCCCAGCCCGGCGG
>JAEYTN010000043.1 GCA_023433985.1 Pseudomonadota bacterium
TCCTCGTAGAACGCCTTGGCGACGTCGACATACTCGGTGATCACCACCCGCGCGGGGATGTCCTTGCGGCGCAGCAGCTCGAACGCCGCCGCGCGCAGGATGGCGCGCAGCGTCGCATCGATGCGGCCCATCGGCCAGCTCTCGTTCAGCGCCTTGTCGACCGCCGGATCGATCTCCAGCTGCGCCTTGATCACCCCCGAGACGATCTGGCGGAAGAAATCGGCATCCGCCGGCAGGTATTCTTCGCCCTCGATCACGCGGCCCAGGTGCACGGCCGAGAACTGCGCCAGCGTATCCTCGAGCGACTGCCGCCCCACATCCATCTGGTACAGCGCCTGCACCGCCGCCAGCCGCGCCGCGCCGCGCTGGTTGGCGGGGCGGGTGGTAGAAGGATCGCGCGGTTTGACCTGTGACATGGGGGAAGTCGTTTCGTCTCTGGGCATGGGAATAGAATACGCGTTCGCCAACGGCCTGTGCCAGTGGAAAACCGCTTGATCGGCGTCAAATGTCGTCGGCGGTCTCGCCTTCGTCCTCACGCAACTCGGTGAGGAAGGAACGGAAGTCATCCGGCGTCGAAAAGTTCTTGTAGACCGAGGCAAACCGCACGAATGCGACATGGTCGAGGCCCTTGAGCCCCTCCATCACGAATTCGCCGATCCGCTCGGAGGAGATTTCCACCTCGCCGAGGCTCTCGAGCTGGCGCACCACGCCCGAGATCATCCGCTCGACCCGCTCGGTCTCCACGTCGCGCTTGCGCAACGCGGTCTTGACCGAACGTTCGAGCTTGTCGCGATCGAACGGCACCCGCCGCCCGGATTTCTTGAGCACCACCAGCTCGCGCAGTTGCACGCGCTCGAAGGTGGTGAAGCGGCCGCCGCAACTGGGACAGATGCGGCGGCGGCGGATGGCGTTGGAATCCTCGGTCGGCCGGCTGTCCTTCACCTGCGTGTCATCGTTTCCGCAATAGGGACAGCGCATCGAGGAATCCTCAGTCGGCGTAAATCGGGAAGCGCGCGGTCAGCGCCTTGACCTTCTCGCGCACGGCGCCCTCGACGGCGGCGTTGCCCTCGTCGGAGTTCGCCTCGCGCAAGCCGTCCAGCACCTCGACGATCAGCTTGCCGATCTCGCGGTACTCGGCCTCGCCGAACCCGCGCGTCGTGCCTGCCGGGGTGCCCAGTCGCACGCCCGAGGTGACGAAGGGCTTTTCGGGGTCGAACGGAATGCCGTTCTTGTTGCAGGTGATGTAGGCGCGGCCCAGTGCCTGCTCGGCGCGCTTGCCGGTGGCGTTCTTGGGCCGGAGGTCGACCAGCATCAGGTGGTTGTCGGTTCCGCCCGAAACCACCTGCAGCCCCTCTTCCATGAGCGACGCCGCGAGCGCCCGGGCATTGGCCACGACCTGCCGCGCATAAGCCTTGAACTCGGGCTGCAGCGCCTCCTTGAGCGCCACCGCCTTGGCCGCGATCACATGCATCAGCGGCCCGCCCTGCAGGCCGGGGAACACCGCCGAGTTGATCTTCTTGGCGATCTCCTCGTCGTTGGAGAGGATCATGCCGCCGCGCGGACCGCGCAGGCTCTTGTGCGTCGTGGTCGTCACCACATGCGCATGCGGAATCGGCGAGGGATGGACGCCGCCCGCCACGAGGCCGGCGATATGGGCCATGTCCACCATCAGGTAGGCGCCGACCTCATCGGCGATCTCGCGGAACCGCTTCCAGTCCCAGATGCGCGAGTAAGCCGTGCCGCCCGCGAGGATCAGCTTCGGCTTGTGCTCGCGCGCCAGCCGGGCCACCTCATCCATGTCGAGCAGGTGGTCGTCCTTGCGCACGCCATAGCTCACCACGTTGAACCACTTGCCGCTCATGTTCACCGGCGAACCGTGCGTCAGGTGGCCGCCCGAATTGAGATCGAGCCCCATGAACGTGTCGCCCGGTTGCAGGAGCGCCAGGAACACCGCCTGGTTCATCTGCGAGCCGGAATTGGGCTGCACGTTGGCGAAGTTGGCGCCGAAGAGCTGCTTCGCCCGCTCGATCGCCAGGTTCTCGGCGATGTCCACATACTGGCAGCCGCCGTAGTAGCGCTTGCCAGGGTAGCCCTCGGCGTACTTGTTGGTCATGATCGAGCCCTGCGCCTCGAGCACGGCCTTCGACACGATGTTCTCGGACGCGATCAGCTCGATCTCGTGCTGCTGGCGGCCGAGCTCCAGCTTGATCGCCTCGGCGATCTCGGGGTCGGTCTCCGCCAGCGTATTGGAGAAGAAGCGGGGAAAGAGCGGAAGGTTGGCGACGGCGCTCATGGGCGTCTCCCGGGGCACAAGGTGTGGATGTCGTTGCTGCTGGCGTGCGTGTAGCACGCGGCCCCGTGAGATTCCAAGCTGCGGACAGCCTGGGCGTGAACATGGCTCGGTTGCTTCATGCGGGCTCCCTGGATCGTTCGTGATCGTTTCGACGGGTGCCCAGGCGAGCGGCAGCTTCAGTTCGCGTTCCCCGATGGTGCCCCATCTGATCTCGCCAGTCGCGCGAACGCCTCCATCATCGCAAACTTGTGCCGGCGATGGAAGTCACCTTTGGGCAACCATACCCCGGCACAGGCGTTTTGGGGGCCAAGCGTCAAGTCGACAAGAACACTTGGAGTCCAACATGCACAAGATCGCTTCCGCTGCCATCGCCGCCACCCTTGTTGGTGTCATGGCCATTCCCACACCCACCATGGCGCAGTCCGGATCGGTCCGGCTCAGCTTCGGCGAGCAGGATCGCTTCGTGTCGGATCGCTGTGAACGTCACCCGAACTGGCGGGGTTGCGACGACTTCCGCCGCAACCACCATCGCTGGGACCGTGACGATTACCGCCGCTGGTACGGCTGGAACCGTGGCTCGCTGGGCAATCTGGGCGCCGGCATCTTCGGCTTTGCCGTCGGCGCGGCCATTGCCAACAGCGTGAACAACGATCGCGGCGGCTACGACCGCGGCTATGAGACCCACGTCGCCCGCTGCGAGGCCCGTTACCGGTCCTACGACGAGGAAACCGACATGTTCCTCGGCTTCGATGGCGAGTATCACCGTTGCCGGCTCTAGTCTGAGCCGACTGTCCGCCGCCGGGGCGCCGATCCGTGCGCCCCGGCTGGGGATGGCCTCAAGCCAATGTCCCCGCTCCCGGCGCCCGCCGCTATAGTCGGCCCATGATTCGCCGGAAAATGCCCCAATGAGCGACGAAAACGACACCCTCCCCCCCGACGGCGAGGACAAGCGGATCGTCGATCTCCGCCAGGCGCTCGAAGAGCGCTACCTCTCCTACGCCCTGTCCACCATCACGCAGCGCGCCCTGCCCGACGCCCGCGACGGGCTGAAGCCCGTGCATCGCCGTATCCTGCACGGCATGCGCCTGCTGCGCCTCGATCCCGATGGCGCCTACAAGAAGTCGGCCAAGGTGGTCGGCGACGTGATGGGCTCCTTCCACCCGCACGGCGACCAGTCGATCTACGACGCCCTGGTCCGCCTCGCGCAGGATTTCGCCATGCGCTACCCCCTGGCCGATGGCCAGGGCAATTTCGGCAATATCGACGGCGATGGCGCCGCCGCCATGCGCTACACCGAAACCCGCATGACGGACGTGGCCATCCGCCTGATGGAGGGCATGGCCGAGAACGCGGTCGATTTCAAACCGACCTACGATGGCTCGTCCGAAGAGCCGGTCGTGCTGCCGGCCAACTTCCCGAACCTCCTCGCCAACGGCACCACCGGCATCGCGGTGGGCATGGCGACCTCGGTGCCGCCGCACAACGTCATCGAGATCTGCAACGCGGCGCTCAAGCTCATCCATCATCCGGATGCCCCCGTCAGCGAGCTGGTCCACGCCGACGAGACGTTGCCCTGGACCCCCGACGACCTGATCCGCGGCCCCGACTTCCCCACCGGCGGCGAACTCGTCGAAAGCCGCTCCGCCATCGTCAATGCCTACGAGACCGGCCGCGGCTCGTTCCGGCTGCGCGCGCGCTACATCCGCGAGGACAAGGGCCGGGGCGTCTACCAGATCGTCGTCACCGAAATTCCCTACGGCGTCCAGAAGTCCAAGCTGGTCGAAAAGATCGCCGAGCTGCTGCTCGCCAAGAAGCTGCCGCTGCTCAAGGACATCCGCGACGAGAGCGCCGACGACATCCGCCTCGTCATCGAGCCCCGCTCCGGCACCGTCGATCCGACCATCCTGATGGAGCAGCTGTTCCGGCTCACGGACCTTGAGCAGCGCATCCCGCTCAACATGAACGTGCTCGATCGCGGCATCATCCCCAAGGTGATGAGCCTCAAGGAGACCATCCAGGCCTGGCTCGAGCACCGCAAGGACGTGCTGGTGCGCCGCACCCGCCACCGCCTCGACGAGATCGCCCACCGCCTCGAGGTGCTGGACGGCTACATCATCGCCTTCCTCAACCTCGACGAGGTGATCCGCATCATCCGCGAGGAGGACGACGCCAAGGCATCGCTGATGTCGACCTTCGATCTCTCGGACGTACAGGCCGAGGCAATCCTCAACATGCGGCTGCGCTCGCTGCGCAAGCTCGAGGAGCTCGAGCTGCGCACCGAGCACAAGAAGCTCACCGACGAGGAGACCCACCTCGAGGCCCTGATGGGCTCCGAGAAACGCCAGTGGGGTGAGATCACCCGGCAGGTCGGCGAGTTGCGGGCCGAGTATGTCAAGGATGCCGTCCTCGGGCCGCGTCGCACCAGCTTCGCCACCGCGGCCGATGTCGATCTCGAGGAAGTGGCGACGGCGATGATCGAGCGCGAGCCGATCACCGTCATCCTTTCCGAGAAGGGCTGGATCCGGGCTATGCGCGGCCACACCACGGAAATCGACGAGAAGAGCTTCAAGACCGGCGACCGCCTGAAGCTGTTCATCCACGCCCAGACCACCGACAAGCTCCTGCTGCTCTCCACCGGCGGCAAGGTCTTCACCCTTGCCGGCGACCGCCTCCCCGGCGGCCGCAGCCAGGGCGAGCCCGTGCGCCTGATGGTCGACATGGAGGAAGGCCAGGACATCGTCGAACTCTTCGTCTACCGCCCCGGCCGCAAGCGTGTCGTCGCGTCGAAAAAAGGTGACGGGTTCGTCGTCGCCGAGGACGAGCTGATCGCCAATACCCGGAAGGGCAAGCAGGTCCTCAACGTCTCGGGCAGCGAGGAAGCCAAGCTGATCGTCCCGGTCGACGGCGACATGGTCGCGGTCATCGGCGACAACCGCAAGATGCTGGTCTTCCCGCTCGAGACCCTGCCCGAAATGACCCGTGGCAAGGGCGTCCGCCTGCAGAAATACAAGGATGGCGGCCTCTCCGACCTCAAGACCTTCCCGAGCACCACCGGCCTCACCTGGACCGACAGCTCCGGCCGCACCTACACCAGGACCACCCCCGAACTCGCCGAATGGCTCGGCAACCGCGCCGACGCCGGCCGCCAGCCCCCCACCGGCTTCCCGCGGAACAACAAGTTCACGGGGTAAAGCAGCTATTAGTTACCCATTCGG
>JAEYTN010000065.1 GCA_023433985.1 Pseudomonadota bacterium
GGTGATGACCGAGCAGGCCCTCGCCGAAGCCGATGCCGCCGATGCGCTTACCCGCGCCGGGGTCAATCTCGGCCCGCTCCATGGCATCCCCTATGGCGTCAAGGACCTGTTCGATACCAGGGGTACGGTCACCGGCTGGGGCGCGCAGCCCTTCATGAACCGCGTCCCCGATTCCGACGCCTCCATCGTCAGCAAGCTTCGCGCCGCCGGCGCCGTGCTGCTGGGCAAGACCACCGTCGGCGCCCTCGCCTACAACGACATCTGGTATGGCGGCCAGACGCGCAACCCATGGAACCTCAACGAAGGCTCCTCCGGTTCGTCGGCCGGTTCCGCCTCCGCCGCCGCGGCCGGGCTCTGCGCCTTTGCCATCGGCACCGAAACCCTCGGCTCCATCACTTCGCCGTCGCAGCGCTGCGGCACCACAGGGCTCCGCCCGACCTTCGGCCGCGTCTCGCGGGCCGGCGCGATGGCGCTGTGCTGGTCGCTCGACAAGGTCGGCCCCATCTGCCGCTCCGTCGAAGACACGGCCCTCGTTCTCGCTACCATCAACGGCGCCGACCTTGCGGATCGCTGCAGTATCGCCGCCCCGTTCAGTTTCGATGCCTCCAACCCCTTTACCGGCAAACTCGGCTATCTGCCCGAGGCCTTCGCCGACGAAGGCGCCAACGAGGTCGATCGCGCCGCTCTCGAAGCCGCCCGCCGCCTCGGCTTCGAGGTCGTGCCGGTGAAACTCCCGGACCTCCCCTACGGCGCGCTGATGAACATCGTCTACGCCGAGGCTGCCGCCGCCTTCGAGATGCTGACGCTCGAGAACACCGACGACACCCTCACCTGGCAGGATGAGGGCGCCTGGCCCAACACCTTCCGCAAGGCCCGCTTCCTTTCCGCGGTCGATCACGTCCAGCTCGATCGCTTCCGCTATCTCGTCATGCAGGCCCTCGATGGCCTCTTCACCGAGGTCGACGCCCTGATCGGTCCGTTCATGACCGGCCCGATGCTCGTCGCCTCCAATTTCACCGGGCATCCGTGCCTGCATCTTCGGGCCGGCTTCATCGACGTCGGCTCGCGCAGCCTCGCCTCGCTCGGCGCGGGCAAGCTCACCGTCGGCGAAGAGGACGCCGCCGGCAGGACGTTCACCGTGCCGCAGGGCATTTCGCTCTGGGGTCGGCTCTTCGAGGAGGGACCGATCTTGAATCTCGGCATGGCGCTGGAGCGGGAGCTGGGTGTCGCCACCCGTCGCCCGACCTTCGCCAGCTGAATCAAGCGCCCGGAGGAGGGGCGCCCAGCCAGCCTGATAAATCAGAAGCCAGTTAACCTGGCCATTTAACCGATTTTCAGTTTCACGACGTCAACCGCAGGGACATTCATCATGAAGCGCAGGCAATTCCTTCTCTCCACCGCCACCCTGATGGGCAGCACCGCCATGCTCCCCGTCTTTACCGGCCTCGCCCGGGCCCAGGAAGCGCCGGTCACCGGCGGTACCCTGATCTGGGGCCATTCCGAAACGGTGCAGAACCTCGACATGCACCAGACCGGCACCGCGTCGACCAGCCGCGTGCTGCAGTCGGTCCACAGCGCGCTGATTACCGTCGACAAGGACTTGAACGTCATCCCCGACCTCGCCGAGAGCTTCGAGGAGAGCGCCGACGGGCTCACCTACACCTTCAAGCTCCGCCCGGGCGTGAAATTCCACAACGGCGCCGCCCTCACTTCGGCCGACGTGAAATACTCGTTCGAGCGCGTCAAGGACCCGGCGACTGGTGCCGTCAACTTCGAGGTCTTCAACTCCGTCGAAGCCATCGAGACGCCCGACGACCTTACCGTCATCGTCAAGCTGAGCCAGGTCAACGCGCCCTTCCTCAGCCGCATCGCCGAAAATGGCGCCGGCGTCATCATGCCCAAGGATTCCGGCCCGCAGCAGGGCACTACGCCCATCGGCGCCGGCCCCTTCAAGTTCGTCTCCTACGAGGCGGGTAACGCCGTGGTGCTCGAGCGCTTCGACGACTACTGGGCCGGCCCGGCCTATCTCGACAAGGTCATCGCCCGCGAGATCACCGAGCCCACCGTGCGCCTCACCGGCCTTCGCACCGGCGAGTTCCACATGATCAACGACATCCCGGCCGATCGCATGGAGGAGATCAAGTCCGATCCGGCCTTCCAGACCGTGTCGTGGTTCCCGCTCAACTTCGATTTCGTCAACATGAACAACGACTACGAGCCCTTCAAGGACCCGCGGGTGCGTATCGCGTTCGACATGATCATCGACAAGGAGCAGTTGCTGCAGGGCGCGCTGTGGGGGCAGGGCGCCATCACCGCCTCGCCGAGCTACCCCACCTCCTCGTCCTACGACAAGGAGCTGAAGAACCGCGCGCAGGATATCGAAGGCGCCATCGCGCTCCTCACCGAGGCCGGCTATCCCCCTGGCTCGCTGAAGATCGTCTTCAAGGCCACCACCAACTACCCCTACCACATCGAGGCGGCGCAGATTCTCGTCGAGTGGTTTGCGGCGGCCGGGGTCACCCTCACCATCGAGCAGCTCACCTGGGCCGACTGGCTGAGCCAGGTCTGGGTGAACAAGGATTTCCAGATGTCGATGATGAACTTCTTCGGTCTGTGGGAGCCCGATTTCCTCTACTACTCGCTCTACCACTCCACCGGCGGCTTCAACTACCGCCACATCAACAACCCCAAGATCGATGAGCTCGTCACCGAGGCGCGCGTCACCGTCGATCCGGCGGCCCGTGCCGACCTCTACAAGCAGGTGCAGAAGGAGGTGTACGACCAGGCCCACGATGTGGTCATCTGGTTCCGCAACGGTTCCATCGCGGCGCAGCCGGGCATCGGCGGGCTGGATACGATTGTCCACCCCAACGGCAACGCGCTCAACTTCCACAAGGTGTGGCTGAAGGCCTGACCCCTTCAGCCCGGCCGGCTCGCTTCGGCGGGTCGGCCTCCACTTCCGTGGATCGTCGGCCGGCGCGCAGCGGGCCGGCCATCATTTCGATGGATTCTGCCCGCCGATGAGCTTCCTCCTCAACCGCCTGCTCTCGATCGTCCTGACGCTGTTGCTGATTTCGGCGATCACCTTCGCGGTCACCAACATCCTGCCCGGCGACGTCGCCATGATGATCATGGGCACCCAGTCCAACCCCGAGGCCCTTGCCGGCCTCCGCCAGTCGCTGGGCCTCAACGATCCGCTGGTCGTCCAGTACGGTCGCTGGATCTGGGGCATGCTCACCGGCAACTGGGGCAATTCGCTCATCTTCAAGGTCCCGATCGCCGAGTTGCTCAGCCAGAAGGCCGCCGCCAGCGCCATGCTCGTGGTGATGTCGATGGCCATCGCGCTCATTGCCGCCGTGCCGCTTGGCGTGTGGGCCGCCGTTCACCGCAACAAATGGCAGGATACGGCGAGCTCCTCGGCCGCACTGCTCGGCGTCAGCCTCCCCGATTTCTACTGGGGCATCATGCTGATCCTGCTCTTCGCCCGCGTGCTCGGCTGGTTCCCCTCCTCGGGCTTCGCCGATCCGTTCGAGAATTTCGGCAGCGCCGTGCGCTACGCCTTCCTCCCCTCGCTCGCCTTGGGACTTGGGCTCATGGCCCACCTCACCCGCATGACCCGCGCCACCATGGTCGGCATCCTCGGGCAGGAGTTCATCCGCGTCGCCCGCGCTAAGGGGCTCAGCGAGCGCACGGTCATCTGGCGCTACGGCCTCGCCAATGCCATCGGCCCGGTAATGACCATCGCCGGCCTGCAGATCGGCTACCTCTTCGGCTCCATCATCGTGATCGAGACCCTGTTCAACTATACCGGCATGGGCTGGCTAACCTATCAGGCGCTGCTCAACCGCGACGTGCCACTGATCCAGGCCACCGTCTTCCTCATCGCCGCGGTGGTGATGCTCACCAACCTGCTGGTCGACCTGCTCTATACGCTCGTCGATCCGCGCATCAGGCTCGGGTGATCGGCGATGCAGCGCTTCCTCAACGCCAAGGGTCTCATCGGGCTCGTCCTCATCGTCGGCATCCTCGCGATCGCGATCTTCTCGCCCTTCATTTTCCCCGAAGGCGCCGGCACCAAGATGAACATGGCCGCCCGCCTGAAGGGCCCGGCGCTGGCCCACTGGTTTGGCACCGACCAGCTCGGCCGCGACCTCCTTGTCCGCGTCATGCTCGGCGCCCGCACCTCGCTGACGATTGCCGGCCTGGCGGTCGGCCTCTCCATCCTCATCGGCCTGCCGCTGGGCATCATCTCCGGCTACTATCGCGGCCATGTCGACAACGTGCTGATGCGCCTCGTCGATACGCTGCTGAGCTTCCCCGCGCTGCTCCTCGCCCTCACCATCAGCGCCATGCTGGGCCCGAACCTGCAGAATACCATCATCGCCATCGGCGTCGCCTTCACCCCCTTCCTCGCCCGCATCGTCCGCGGCGAGGCGCTGCGGGTGGTGCAGATGCCCTATGTCGAAGCAGCCCGCTCCGCCGGCACCAACGACCTGCAGATGATCCTGCGTCACATCCTCCCCAACATCATGCCGCAGATCATCGTCCAGGCGACCATCAGCCTCGCCTTCGCCATTCTCGCCGAGGCGGGCCTCTCCTTCCTCGGCCTCGGCACCCAGCCCCCGCAGTCGAGCTGGGGGCTGATGATCCAGGCGAGCCGCGACTATCTCGACGTCGCCCCGTGGACGGCGCTCGTCCCCGGCGCTGCCGTGGCGCTCACCGTGCTCGGCCTCAACATGTTCGGCGACGTCCTCCGCGACGTGCTCGACCCGCGGGTCAGGGGGTAAGCCATGCTCGATCAAGTGAAACCAATCGTCGAGATCGACAAGCTGCGCGTCGCGTTCCAGACCGACGGCGGCACTGTCGTCGGCGTCGAGGATGTGAGCTTCTCGATCAACCCCGGCGAAACCGTCTGCGTCGTCGGCGAAAGCGGCTCCGGCAAGTCGGTCACCTCGCTGTCGCTGATGCGCCTCGTCGAGTTCGGCGGCGGCCGGATCGCCGGCGGCAGCCTGCGCTTCGTCCGCGAGGATGGCACCGTCACCGACGTCACCAAGGCCGCCACCGCCGAGATGCAGTCGATCCGCGGCAACGAGATCGGCATGATCTTCCAGGAGCCGATGACCTCGCTGAACCCGGTCTTCACGGTCGAGCGCCAACTCGTCGATGGCCTGATGACCCACCGCAAGCTCAGCCAGGCCGAAGCGAGCAAGCGCGCCCTCAAGCTCTTGAAGGAAGTCCGCATCCCGGAGCCCGAGCGCCGCCTCAAGCAGTATCCGCACGAGCTCAGTGGCGGCATGCGCCAGCGCGTCGTCATCGCCATCGCCATGGCCTGCCGCCCGCGCCTCCTCATCGCCGACGAGCCGACCACGGCGCTCGACGTCACCATCCAGGCCGAAATCCTCGCCCTCATCGACCGGCTGAAGCGCGAGAACGGCATGGCCGTGCTGTTCATCACCCATGACATGGCGGTGGTCGCCCAGATGGCCGACCGCGTCGTCGTCATGTTCCGCGGCAACATCGTCGAGCAGGGTCCGGTCGAGCAGATCTTCGAGTCGCCCCGGCGGGACTACACCAAGGCCCTGCTCGCCGCCGTCCCGCGTCTCGGCTCCATGCGCGGCAAGGCCGCTCCCGAGCCCATGCCCATCATGGGCGCCGTTCCCGCCGAACCAACCGCGACCAAGACGGCGGACACGCCCCCGCGCCTCCTCCTCGACGTCAAGCACCTCACCACCCGCTTCCCGGTCAAGGGCGGCCCGCTGCGCCTCACCGTCGCCAACGTGCATGCCGTCGAGGATGTGAGCTTCAGCGTCAATGTCGGCCAGACGCTGGCGCTGGTTGGCGAGTCCGGCTGCGGCAAGTCGACCACCGGGCGCTCCATACTCCGGCTGGTCGAACCCACGTCCGGCGAAGTCTCGCTTGATGGCTGGGATATCCGCAGCCTCAACCGCGCCACGCTCCGCCGCGCCCGTCGCGACATGCAGATGGTGTTCCAGGACCCGTTCGCCTCGCTCAACCCCTATCGCCGCCTCAAGGACCAGGTGTCCGAGCCGCTGGTGAACTACGACATCGCCCGCGGCTCCGAACTCGACGATCGCGTCGCCACCCTGTTCGACCGGGTCGAGCTGCCGCGGAGCTTCCTCCGCCGCTTTCCGCACGAGCTGTCGGGCGGCCAGCGCCAGCGCGTCGCCATCGCCCGGGCGCTCGCGACCAACCCCAAGCTCATCGTCGCCGACGAAGCGGTCTCGGCGCTCGACGTCTCGGTCCGCGCCCAGATTCTCAACCTGATGATGGAACTGCAGGCCGATCTCGGCCTCTCCTTCCTCTTCATCAGCCACGACATGGCCGTGGTTGAGCGCGTCTCGCACAACATCGGCGTGATGTACCTGGGCCGCATCGTCGAGCTAGGAAGCCGCCAGCAGGTGTTCGAGAACCCGCAGCACCCCTACACGCGCCAGCTGCTCTCCGCCGTCCCCATCGCCGATCCGCGCCAGCGCCGCCTGCACGACGATGCGGCGTTCAAGCCGATCCCTTCGCCCGTCTTCCCGCTCGGCCACCAGCCGGAGCCTTCGACCTATGATGAGGTGGCGCCCGGCCACTTCGTCCTCCAAACCCGACAATAAAACGAGGGAGAGCCCCACATGCCCATCAAGAACCGCGTCTCCGAGCTCCACTCCGAGATCACCGCCTGGCGCCGTGATATCCACGAGCACCCCGAGACCATGTACGACACCCACCGCACCTCCGCGCTGGTGGCGCAGAAGCTGCGCGAGTTCGGCTGCGACGAAGTTGTCGAAGGCATCGGCCGCACCGGCGTCGTCGGCGTCATCAAGGGCCGCACCGACACCCGCGGCCACGTCGTCGGCCTCCGCGCCGATATGGACGCGCTCCCCATCCTCGAAGCCACCGGCCTCGAATACGCCAGCAAGACCCCGGGCAAGATGCACGCCTGCGGCCATGACGGGCACACCGCCATGCTGCTCGGCGCCGCAAAATACCTCGCCGAAACCCGCAACTTCGATGGCACCGTTGCCGTCATCTTCCAGCCCGCCGAAGAAGGCGGGGCAGGGGGCGAGGCCATGGTCAAGGACGGCCTCATGGAGCGCTTCGGCATCAAGGAAGTCTACGGCATGCACAACCAGCCGGGCCTGCCGGTCGGCACCTTCTCCATCCGCCCCGGCGCCTTCTATGCCGCCACCGACAACTTCACCGTCGATGTCGTCGGCAAGGGCGCCCACGCCGCCCGCCCGCATGCCGGCATCGACACCACGCTGGTCGCGAGCCACATCGTCATCGCGCTGCAGTCGATCGCCTCGCGCAACCTCGATCCGCTGAAGTCGCTGGTCGTCTCCGTCACCAGCTTCCGCACCGAGTCCGACGCCTACAACGTCATTCCCGAGCATGTCGAACTGCGCGGCACCGTCCGCACCTTCGACAAGGATGTGCGGGCGCTGGCCGAGGAGCGCTTCAAGGCCATCGCCACCGCGACCGCCGAAGCCTTCGGCGCCAAGGCCGTCGTCAACTACGAGCGCGGCTACCCCTCGATGGTCAACGCCGAAACGGAAACCGGTTACGCCGCCGACGTCGCCGCGAAGGTCTCCGGCAAGGCCGTCATCGACGCTCCCGCCATCATGGGCGGCGAGGACTTCGCCTACATGCTCGAAGTCTGTCCCGGCGCCTACATCCAGATCGGCAACGGCGACACCGCCGGCGTCCACCACCCCCTCTATAACTTCAACGACGACGCCATCCCCCACGGCACCAGCTACTGGGCCGAACTCGTTGAAACGAGAATGCCGGTGGCATGAGGAGGCGGGCCGCTCCTCTCTCCAAACGGGGGGCCGGAATCGCACAACGTCGCCAGTGATCCTCCCCCGCAAGGCGGGGGAGGGGGACCAGCGAAGCTGGTGGAGGGGGAGGCCCCAGCACAACGCCTTCTTCAGTCTCACACGGAATAAGTGTGGCTTACCACCAGACGCCCCCTCCACCACGCATCTACGATGCGCGGTCCCCTCTCCCGTGCCTTCGGCACAGTGGAGGAACACCCCAACCTCAGCGCCTCAACGGCGGCCAGCACCGCCGCCTCGGTGATGCCATACAGGCAGGCGGTGGCGGCGGACAGGCAGCGGTTGGGAATATCCGCCGCGTCCCACTCGTTGCGGTCGTAATTGCGCGCCCGCCAGTTCACCTTGTA
>JAEYTN010000088.1 GCA_023433985.1 Pseudomonadota bacterium
GACTTCCTGTTCACGCCCGAGCAGGCCCGCACCGCCGTGGGCAAGCTGTCGGGCGGGGAGCGCGGGCGGCTGGTGCTGGCGCGGGTGCTGTCGCTGCCCTCCAACGTGCTGGTGCTCGACGAGCCGACCAACGACCTCGACCTCGAAACCCTCGACCTGCTGCAGGAAATGCTGGCGGACTATCCGGGCACGGTGATCGTGGTCAGCCACGACCGCGACTTCCTCGACCGCGTCGCCACATCGGTGATCGTGGCGGAAGGAGGCGGACGGTGGACCGAGTATGCTGGTGGCTATTCGGACATGGTGGCGCAGCGGGGTTATGGCGTGACGGCGCCCGCCGCCGCGGCGACGCCGAAGGCCGAGAGGCCGGCTGCCGCCGCTCCGGTGCCGGCGCCCGCGGCCAAGCAGAAGCTGAGCTTCAAGCAGAAGCACGCGCTCGAGACGCTGCCCAAGGAGATTGCGAAGCTGGAGGCGGAGGTCGCCCGGTTGAACGGGCTTTTGGCCGACCCCGGCCTCTACGCCAAGGACCCCGGGAAGTTCGGCGATACCAGCGCGGCGCTGGAAAAGGCGCAGGCGGCGCTCGGCAAGGCCGAGGACGAATGGCTGGACCTCGAGGCGCTGCGCGAGGAAATCGAGAGGTGAACGGGAGGGGGCGCCCCTCCCCCGTCCTGCGGACAGGGGAGGATCCTGTGCCGTCGAAGTAGGGTGACTCCGCCTTAGGTCACAACGGTGATCTTTTCGCTGGCGCGGGTGACGGCGGTGTAGAGCCAGCGCGCCCGGTCCTCGCGGAAGACGTAGCTTTCGTCGAAGAGGTAGACGTTGTCCCACTGGCTGCCTTGGGCCTTGTGGACGGTGAGGCAGTAGCCAAAGGTGAACTCGTCGAACTGGCGGCGCTCGGGCCAGCTGAGCCCGTCTTCCTCGCCTGAGAAGAAGGCGGCGTGGGTGACGACCTTGGCCTGCGTGGCCTTAGAGCCGGTCGCCTCGTCCGGGTCGAGGGTCATGGAGTAGCGGGCGTTGGAACGCTTCTTCACCTCGGCGGCGGTCCAGATCTGGCCGTTGAGCAGCTTCTTGATCGGGTTGTTGCGGAGGCAGACGAGGCGGTCGCCGGCGACAGGCTCGTGCAGCGGCAGGTTCTTCAGCTCGCGGATGCGATCATTGTAGGCGACGCGGGTCTTGTTGCGGCCGGCCAGCACCTGGTCGGCCTCGAGCACCTCGTCGCGATCGACCTCGGAACGGGGAATGACGACGGACTCGCCGTAGCGGCCGTGCTCGAGATAGCCGCCTTCGCGGATATCCATCGACATGCGGATGATGGGGTTGTCGGCCGCCTGCCGGTGGATTTCGGTGAGCATGACGTCCGGCTCGTCGGCGGTGAAGAAGCCGGCGCCCTGTACCGGGGGCAGCTGGAAGGGGTCGCCGAGGACGAGGACCTTGGTGCCGAAGCTCAGGAGGTCACGGCCCAGCGCCTCGTCGACCATCGAGACTTCGTCGATGACGATCAGGTCGGCGGTGAGCGCCTCGCTTTCGGGATCGAGGGCGAATTTCGGCTCGCCCTCCTTGTCGGACACCAGCGTGTAGATGAGGCTGTGGATGGTGGAGGCGCCGCGCGCGCCGTACTTGCGCATCACCATGGCGGCCTTGCCGGTGAAGGCGGCGTATTTCACCGACTTCACACCCCCGGCGAGGTGGCGGGCGAGGGTCGACTTGCCGGTGCCGGCCCAGCCGAACAGGCGGAAGACCTGCTTGCCGGACTTGTCCTTGAGCCAGCTGGAGACCGCCTGCAGCGCCTCGTCCTGTTGCGGCGACCACTCCATCAGGCGATGACGGTCTCGACGGTGCCGACGCCGGCAACGGAACCGACGAGGCGATCGCCCTTCACCACCGCGCCGACGCCGGCGGGGGTGCCGGTGAAGATGAGGTCGCCGGAGACGAGCTCGAAATAGCGGGAGAGCTCGGCGATGACGTGCGGCAGGTCCCAGATCATATCGGCGATATCGGCCGACTGCTTCGTTTCGCCGTTGACCTTCAACTCGATGGCGCCGCGAAGCGGCGGGGTGAAGGTCGATGCAGGAACGAGATCGCTGACTGGCGCGGAGTGATCGAAGCCCTTTGCCACTTCCCATGGCTTGCCGGCCTTCTTGGCCCAAGCCTGCAGGTCGCGGCGGGTGAAGTCGATGCCGACGGCGTAGCCCCAGACATGGCCCAGCGCCGCTTCGACCGGGATCGACTTGCCGCCCTTGCCGATGGCGGCGACGAGCTCGACCTCGTAGTGGAAGTTGGCGGTCTCGGTCGGGTACGGAACGGCAGCGTTACCGGTGACGATGGCATCGGCCGGCTTGGAGAAGAAGAAGGGCGGCTCGGCGTTCGGGTCATGGCCCATCTCGCGGGCATGCTCGGCATAGTTGCGGCCGACGCAGTAGATGCGCCGCACGGGGAAAGCACCACCGCCCGCCACCGGCACGCTGACCTGCGGCGGCGGGGCAATCACGAACTCGACCATCTCAATTCCCATCACGTTTGCGCCGCACCATAGCGAAAACCGCCCCGGGACAAAATGAGAACTTTCGTCGCCGCGCAGCTCGTCCGGTAGGCCGACAAGCCCCGCGACCTTCAGGCGGTTGCGGGGGTAGGCGTCTCGTGGAATTGTGGAGCAAACCAATTCCGCGAGGCGTCACGCGACATGGCCTACAAACCCTTCGATGCCGATGCGCTGATCGATGCGGCGGCACCGCTCCTGCAATTGCAGATTGCGCCGGAATACCGGGCGGCCATCAAGGCCAACCTCAAGACGGCGAGCAAGATGGCGGCGCTGGTCGAGAAGGTGAAGCTTGCGGACGAAGCCGAGCCGGCGCCGGTCTTTAGGGCATGACCGATCCGCTTTCGGCCACCGCCAGCGCCGCCGATATCGCCGGGGAGGTGAAGGCCGGTCGGGTGAAGGCCCGCGCCGTGGCAGAGGCCGCGCTGGCGCGGATCCAGAAGCACAACCCTATGCTGGGCGCCCTTACCGACATCACCGCGGCGCGGGCGCTCGACGCGGCGGAGCTGGTGGATGGCAAGGTGGCGAACGGGCTCGATCCGGGGCCGCTGGCGGGCGTGCCCTATGCGGTGAAGAACCTCTTCGACGTCAAGGACGTGGTGACGCGCGCCGGCTCGAAGATCAACCGCGACAACCCGGCTGCGCGGGGCGATGCGACGCTGGTGAGCAAGCTCGAAGCGGCGGGAGCGGTGCTGGTCGGCGCCGCCAACATGGACGAGTACGCCTATGGCTTCGTGGGCGAGAACGCCCATGACGGGCCGTCGCGCAACCCGCATGCCCTCGACCACATGACCGGCGGCTCGTCGGCCGGGCCGGCGGCGGCGGTGGCGGGCGGGCTGGTGCCGTTCAGCCTCGGCTCGGACACCAACGGGTCGATCCGCGTGCCGGCCTCGTTCTGCGGGCTGTTCGGGTTGAAGCCGACCTATGGGCGGCTGAGCCGGGCGGGGACGTTTCCGTTCGTCGCCAGCCTCGACCACCTGGGGCCGCTGGCGCGTTCGACGCGGGACCTGTCGCTCGCCTATGATGCGATGCAGGGCTTCGACGAAGCCGACCCGGCGCAGACCAAGCGGGTGAACGAGCCGACCTTCAGCCGGCTGAAGCATCCGATACCGGGGCTGAGGATCGGCATTGCCGACGGCTATTTCGCGGGCGATGCCACCGCACAGGCGCATGTGCAGGCCGTGGCGCGGGCGCTCGATGCGAGCCGGGTGGTGACCATTCCCGATGCGCAGGCGGCGCGCGCGGCTGCGTTTCTCATCACCATGGCCGAGGGCGCGGCACTGCATCTCGACCGGCTGCGGACAAGGCCAGAGGACTTCGACCCCGATACGCGAGACCGGCTGCTGGCGGGCGCCATGCTGCCGGCGGCGTGGGTAACGAAGGCGCAGAAGCTGCGCCGCGCCTATCGCGACAAGGTGCTGCGACTGTTCGAGGAAGTCGACGCCATCCTCACCCCGGCGACGCCGATGACGGCGCCGGAGCTGGGGCAGAAGACCGCGGTGTTCGGCGGCGTGGAGCTGCCGGTGCGGCCGAACCTCGGCATCTTCACGCAGCCGATCTCGTTCATCGGGCTGCCGGTGGCGACGGTGCCGGTCTGGCTGCCCGGAGAACCGCTGCCGATGGGGGTGCAGGTGATTGCGGCGCCGTGGCGGGAGGATGTGTGCCTCAGGATCGCGCACCAGCTGGAAACGGCAGGGGTGTGTGCAGCGCCGGTGGCGAAGGGGTTCGAGGGGTAGTTTTCGCGCGGCGTGCGGCGTTTCACGTGAAGCAGTGTGTTGATATTGCTGTCGTTTTCTGCGGGTGGTTGCGAAACCGGCGGGAAGATGCGGGGAAGATGAACGAATTATGAACGGTTTCTGAACCGGGGGCTGGCGCTGAGAGCGGCGTGTAGGCGCCGGTTGCCATGTTGATGAACGGCGGTGAACGGTAGGCAGGACGGTGGGTGTCGACGCCCCCTCCACAGCTTTGCGGGGGAGGATCACTCGCAGCGCTGGCGTGCGGTTGGTTCGTGCCGGCGTTGTGGAGGTGCCGCCCCCTCCCACGAGAGATGCGCGGTGGAGGGTATAGGGGCTTTCGGTGGTTCAGCCCGGCACGATGTTCCGCCAGGTCCATTCGGGTTCGTAGCCGATGAGCCGGCGGGCGGTTTCGATGCTGATGAGGGTGTCGTGGGGGCCGGTGCCGGGGCGGAGATGGCAGGCGGGGTAGGCCAGGGCGAGGAGTTCCTCGTTGGTCTGGGTCATCAGGGTGTCGGCGGCGGCGATGGTCATGACGGGCGCGCCCGACAGGTCGGCGGTGAGGGCCTTGAGGCAGGACTGGGCGACGTCGCGGGCATCGACATAGGCCCAGAGGTCGAAGCGCTTGGAGAGCGGATCGGCCCAGATCTTCGGCAGGCGGTCGTAGCCGGTGACGTGGCCGGGGGTATCGTAGAAGATGTTGGAGAAGCGCAGGCCGACGAAGGTGACGCCGTAGGCGCGGGCCATGTGGCGGGCGAGGTCCTCGGTGACGGCCTTGGAAATGCCGTAGGACGAGGTGGGGATGGGCGGATCCTCGTCGACCGTGGGCAGCAGCACGGGATGGATGGCGAAGGGGAAGCCCAGCACCGTTTCGGACGAGGCCCAGACGACGCGCCTGATGCCCAGGTGCACCGCGGCCTGGAAGACGTTGTAGGCGATGAGCGTGTTGACGTGGAAGCGCGCCGCGCCCGAGACGTGGTTCCAGTCGGGCTCGCCGTTGGCCGCGAGCTGCACGACGGCATCGTGGCCGTGGAGCGCCGCGAAGGTGGCGCCGTAATCGGTAAGGTCGACGCGGATGAAGCCCGGGCGCTCGATGCCGCCGGGGATGGCGCGATCGAGGTTGGTGACCTCGTGGCCGGCGGCTTCGAGTGCGGCGATGACGACCGGGCCGACGCCGCGGTCCCAGGAGCCGGTGCCGCCGGTGACTGCGATTTTCATTCTCGTGTTCCTCTGAGGGGGCGCTACCCCCTCTCCCTAGCTCTGCTGCGTCGCTTCGCGCCTAGCGACGCTACCCTCCCCCGCCAAGGGGAGGATAAGTTGTTGGTTGGTCGGCGATTCAGTACCGATCCGTCGCGTCGTGCACGGGGCGATAGACGAAGTCGGTGAAGGTGGCTTCCCGGGCCGTGCCGTTGAGGTCGGAGCAGGCCATGCCGACGAAGGCGCCGGTGAAGCTGCCGTGTTCGGCGTGGCCGCCGCACTCGTCGGAGAGGAGCGAGGCATCGAGGGTGCCGCCGACGGGCTGCCAGTTGCCGCCGGCGCTCGCCGTGCCCGGGGCGTAGAAGAACTGCAGTTTCGGGCCGCGGATCTCGATCTTCAAACGGATCGGGCCTTCCTGCGGCAGCGGAACCGGGGCGGCCGGGTAAGTGAGCTTGCCGTCCGGATGGGAGGCGAGCGAACTCATGATGAGGAGTTCGCGCTTGCCGTCGGAATGGGCGGTGACGGTGAGGTAGTGGAAGTTGTAGCGGCTGTAGTAGCCGGTGAGGCCGGCGAACTGGCGTTCGTCCACTGGCGCGAAATCGACGGTGACTTCGGCGTCGTAGGAGAAATGGGTCTGGCGGCGGGCGACGAGGGCCTGCTCGAACCACGAGCCGATGGCCTCCCGGCCGATGAGGGTGAGCTTGTTGTCGCCGACGCGGAAGATGCGCTCGGTTTCAGGGGTGCGGAGCCACTGGAAATCCTTGTGCAGGGTGTCGAAGCTGTAGCGCTGCTCGGCCCAGTAATCCATGTCGTCGCGGGTGCCTAGGATATCGACCTCGAGCGACGGAACGGGGCCGTTCTTGACCCAGAGCCAGTCGTCGGCGCCCCAATAGGCCTCCTGGATGCCGGTTTCGCGGCCGAGCACGCAGCGGCGCTTCTGCGTCGTCGGACGGCCCATCAGGTGGACGAGATAGGTCTTGCCGTCGGGGGTTTCGACGATGTCGCCGTGGCCGGCGCGCTGCACCGGGTTGAGCGGGGCATCCTTGGCGGTGAGGATGTGCTTGATCGGGTGCGTTTCGTAGGGCCCGTCGACCTTGCGCGAGCGCGCGAAGGTGACGGCGTGCTCGTAGCCGGTGCCGCCCTCGGCGGTGAGCAGGTAGTACCAGGGCTGGCCGTCGCGGCCCTTGCGCTTGTAGAGGTGCGGGCCCTCGACCAGCTTCAGGTCGGTGCCCTGGTAGATGTTCCTGATCGGCCCGACGAGCTTCTTGAGCTTGTGGTCGTATTCCTGCAGCGCGATGCCGGCGAAGAGCAGCGGACGGGTGCGGTGGTCCCACAGCATGTTGACGAACCACTTCCTGCCGTCGTCGTCGTGGAACAGCGAGGGGTCGAAGCCCGAGGAGTTCATGTAGACCGGGTCGGACCACGGCCCTTCGATGGAGGGCGCGGTGACGAGGTAGTTGTGCGCGTCCTTGAACGAGCCGTCCTTGCGCTTCACGTCGGTGTAGATGAGGAAGAACTGCTCGCCGTCATGGCTGAGGCAGGGGGCCCAGATGCCGCAGGAATCCGGATCGCCACGCATGTCGAGCTGGCTCTTGCGGGTGAGCGGGCGGGTGACGAGTTCCCAGTTCGCCAGATCCTTCGAATGATGGATCTGCACGCCGGGGTACCACTCGAAGGTGGAGGTGGCGATGTAGTAGTCGTCGCCGACCCGGAGAATCGAGGGATCCGGGTTGAAGCCCGGCAGGATGGGGTTGCGGATGGTGGGCATGTCGGTTTCTCCCCCTTCGTGGCCGCTTCTTGAGTAGCGTACCTCAGGGGGAGTTGTGCCGGTTTTTTCGGCCGCGTTCCAGTGCGAAACGCGGCCGAGTTCGCCGTGGCCGATCAGGCGGCGGCGCGGATGCCGTCGAGCTCGGCCACCGTCGCGTCATCGAGCACCAGGTCGGCGGCGGCCAGGTTTTCGCCGAGATGGGCGACCGAGGAGGTGCCGGGGATCAGCAGGATGTTGGGCGAGCGGCGCAGTAGCCAGGCGAGCGCGACCTGCAGCGGCGTGGCGCCGAGGCGGGCGGCAACAGTGCTGAGCGTCTCCGACTGCATGGGCGAGAAGCCGCCGAGCGGAAAGAACGGCACGTAGGCGATGCCGTCGGCGGCAAGCGTGTCGATCAGCGCGTCGTCGTCGCGGTGCGCGAGGTTGTAGAGGTTCTGCACTTCGACG
>JAEYTN010000116.1 GCA_023433985.1 Pseudomonadota bacterium
GATTGGCGCCGGTCGCGGCGCGCTTCAGCAACTGCTCGAACTCGCTCATATAGGTCGCGGCGGTCTTGGCGAAGTCGGGGTCGCGCTGGATGCGCTTGCGGACTTCGTCGTAGGTCGCCTGGCCGGTCAGCGTGTAGATGCGACGCGAGAAGACGTTCTGCTCGCCCGACTGGTATCGCTGCCAGGCCTCGGCCAGTGCGCCCTGGTCCATTGCCTGGGCGATCTCCTCGGTTAGGGTCGAAAGGCCCTGCTGGGGAGCGACCGGAGCCGGAGCGGGGGCAGCCGGTGCCGCCACCGGAGCCGACGGGCCCGAGGCGTTCCGCAGCACGTCGCGGAGCCAACCGCCGCCTTCCGCTGCCTTCTGCTCGGTGGAACGGGCAGCCGCAGGAGCCGGCGCTGCCGGACGCGGAGCAGTGGTGGCGGGAACCTCCGGCATCGGCACGAAGCGCTGGGCAGCCGGCTGCGGTGCAGGGGCCTGAGCCGCAGGGGCCGGGCGGGCCGGCTCGTGGCGGGGCTCTGCCTGCCGCGCCGGCTCGGGCCGGGACAGCGGGGCATCCTCACGGGCGATCGACTGCCGGGTCGGAGCGGCCGGGCGGCGCTCGCTCAGGTCATGCGTCTGCGGCTGGGACCGGACGATGGCGTTGAGCTCGGCGAGGGCCTCGATCTGCTCGGCGACGACGCGGCGCATCGCGGCGGCGCTCGACTTGGTTTCCTCGGGCAGTTCCATGACGCCGCGGGCCAGCTCGGAGCGGGTGGCTTCGAGTTCGGTGCCGACTTCCTTGGCGGTTTCGCGCATGGCGGCGGCAGTCTCGTTGAACCGCTGCGTCGCGGCCTCGAGCGCCTGCTGCATTTCGAGGATCATGGTCGCCTGGGTCTGGCGCAGGGCGTCCGCCGCACGCTGGCTTTCGGTGCCCGCAGTGTTGGTGAACGAGCCGAGCTGGGTGGCGACGCGCTGCGAGGTCGACTCGAGTGCTTCCTCCAACAGGTTCGTGCTCTTGCCCAGCACCGTTTCCATCTGCTCCGTGGTCTGGTTGAGCGCGGTCTTGAGGCGTTCCTGGGTGGCCGCGATGGCCGTTTCCATCTCGCCGGTCGACGTGGTGAGGGCGCCGTGCATCTGCTCGGTCGTCGAGCTCAGCACGGTCTGCACCTGCTCGGTGGTGGCCGCGAGGGCCGACTGCACCTGCTCGGCGGTCGAATTGAGGACGGTCTGCACCTGGTCGGTAGTCGTGCCGAGCGCATCCTGCACGCGGGTTGTGGTCGAGTTGAGCACGCCTTCGAGCTGGTCCGTGGTGGCCGCGAGGGCCGACTGCACCTGCTCGGTCGTCGAGGTCAGCACGCTCTGCAGCTGGTTGGTGGTGTCGCCCAGCGCATTGGTGATCGAGCCCGAGGTCTGCTCCAGCGTCTCGGCGACGTTGGAGGTGGTCGAAGCGAGCAGCTGCTCCATCGACATGCGGGCGACGCCCAAGCGTTCCTCGGTCTCGTTGACGGTGTCGGCAATCGACTGCGCGAAGCTGCGCATCCGCATGTCGATCTCGTCGGCCCGCGAGGCGAAGCTGCCAGCCAGCTCGTCCATGGCGTTGCGACGCTCGTCGAGCATGCCGAGGGTGAAGCTCGAGGTCGAGTTGAGGTTCTCGGCGGCCTTGTCGATCGAGGCGGCTTCCGCCCCCAGGTTGCCGAGGATAGCGCCGAACTCGGTGACCATGGTCTGGATCGTGGTCTGCAGGGCGCCCACATGCGTGGTCACCATGCGGCCCGCCTCCTCGGTCGAGGAAATCGCCTCGCGCACCGTGGTCGAGTAGGTGTGGGTCTGCTGGGCGACCGAGTTCTCGAGGTTGGCGAGGTTGGCGGTCGAGGCGTCGAGCACCTTCTGCAGCAGCATGTTGGAGTCGTTGAGCTTGCCCAGCGCCGCCGTCACGTCGGTGAGGATGCGCGAGGTCGACTGGCTCATCAGGTCCTCGGCGGCCGAGGCGTTGGTGATGAGCGCCTGCTGCAGCACGTTGCCGTGGTTCTCGAGCGCCATCTGCAGCTGCGCCGAACGGTCGGTGACGAGCTCGGAGAAGGCGTCGGTCTGCTCGGTGACGACGCGGTTGATCTCGGCGACCTTGCCCCCGATCGCGTCCGCCGCGGCCACGGCCTTGATCGAGATCAGGTCGTCGATGTCGCGCGAGGCGACGTTGATCAGGTCGAGCGCATTGCGGACGGCCACATCCATGCGGTCGGCCGTGGCGGTGACGTCATCGGCGATACCCTGCGTGGCGGCCACGATGCGACGGGAGATGGTCTCCTCGATGCGGTCGGCGCCGGCCTCGAGGTCGGTCATCGACTGAACCAGCGCCGTGTTGATCGCGGTGTTGAGCGAAGCCAGGCGCTCGGCCGTGATGTCGGCGCGGGCGGTGATGGCCTCGGGCAGGGTGCCCAGCCGCTGGTCGACCATGTCGGTGATCGCCTTGCGGGCCGAGTTGACGCCGGTCTCGATGATGTCCGCGGCAGTGCGGGCGCTGTCGCCCACGGTCGATGCGGCGTGGTCGATGCGGCCGGTCACGCCGGTCTCCGCGTCGGCCATGCGCAGGATGGCGCTCTCGACGCCGCGACCCATGGACTCGCTGACCTCGGACACCTTGGACTGGATCAGGGTCGCCACCTGCGAGGCGCGCTCGCCCATCGCGTCGGCAACGTTGCGCAGCGAGGTGTCGATCTTGTCGCGAGCCGCGGTGCCCTGGGCGTCGATGGTGCGGGCCAGTTCCGCCGTGCGCTCGCCGATAGCGGCGGCGATGCCGACGGTGTGGGTGCCCAGCGTCTCGGCGAGCTGCTGGGTGCGGGCGTTGAGCGCCTCGGCGAGCTCGGCCGAACGGGTCGACACGGTGCCGGCCAGCGTCTGCGTACGCTGGTCGAGGCTCTCCGCCAGCGCTTCGGCGCGCATGTCGAAGTTGGCGTTGATCGCCTGAAGCCGCACGTCGAGGTTGTCGGTTAGCGCCGTGGCGCGCAGGTCGAGGTTCTGGTTCAGCGTCTCGGCGCGGGCATCGAGGCCCTCGTTGATGACACGGGTATGCGTCTCGAGGCCGTCCGTGAGGGCGGTGATCCGGCCATCGAGGCCATCATTCAGGGCGCGCGTGTGGGTGAGCAGGCTGTCGCTGATACCCTGCACACGAGAGTCGAGGCTGTCGTTCAGCGCCTTGGTACCCTGCTGCAGGATGCCGTCGATCTCCTCGGCACGGCCGCCGAACACGCCGGTGATCTGTTCGGCGCGGTTGGCGAGGCTGCTGTCGATGGCCTGCACGTGGGTCATGATGGTGGTGTCGAGCGCCTGCGCATGGCCGGAGATGGTCCGGTCAAAGGCGGTGACATGCTGGCCCAGAGTATGGTCGAGCTCGCCAGCGCGGCGGGAAATGGCGCTGTCCAGCTCTGCAGTGCGGGTGCTCAGGGCTTCGTCGAGCGCGGCGGTGCGCGAGGTCAGCGCGGCCTCGACCTCGCCGGCACGGCTCGCCAGCGTCTGGCTCAGTTCGCCGGTGCGGGTTGCAATGATTTGCGCCAGCTCGTTGGCGTTGGTGCTGACCGTCTGCCCGAGGCTGGCTGTACGCGTGGTGATCGCCTGCTCGAGTTCGTTGGTGCGGGTGGTGAGCGCCAGCTCCAGCTCGCGGGTGCGGCCCGACAGCGCGTCGTCGATCTCGCGGGCCCGGCCGAGCAGGGTCTCGGAGAAGTCGACGTTGCGGTTCTGCAGCGTCTCGTTGAGCAGGCTGGTCCGGCCATCGAGCGCGTCGGCGATGACCTGGACGTGCCCCTCGAGCGAGTCCGAAATCTCGCGAGAGCGGTTGGCAATCGTCTCGGTGATCTGCTTGGTGCGCTGGCCGAGCGTCTCGGTCATCTCGCGGGTACGCTGCGACACGATCTCGTTGAAGTGCTCGCTCTTCTCGTCGAGCGCGATCTCCAGCACGTTGGCGCGGGCGGCGAAGCTCGCATTGTGCTTGTCGAGCGCCTCGACCAGCTTCTCGCCCTTGTCGCCGATCACGCTGTCGAGGCCCGCAAGGCGGGTGTCGATGGCGGATGCGATCTCGTCGAGGCGCGAGTCGAACTGCGCGAGGTTCTGCGAGCCCGCACCGGTGAGGGTAACGCGGGCGCGCTCGGTGGTGTCGTCAAGGGCGCCGGAAAGCTCGATCATCGCCGACTGCAGGCGCGACTCCATCGAGTTCACCTGGATCTGCACCTGCTCGTCGAGCTGATGCGACAGGCCCGACAGCAGTTGCTCGGCTTCACGGGCGCGGCCGGTGATGTCCGAGGCGATGCGGGTGCCGATCATGTCGAGCGCGCTCGATACTTCATGGCCGCGATCGCGCAACTGGTCGAGGAGCGTGATGCCGCCCTGGCTCAGCAGCTTGGCGAGCGAGGAAGTGCGGTTGTCGATGGCGTCCGACAGGGTGACGGTGCGGCTGTCGAGGGCTTCGGTCAGCGACTCGAGGCGCTGGTCGATCACCGCGCTCAGTTCCTGCGTGCGGTTCTCGAACGCACCCGAGATGGTACCGGCGCGGTCCTCGAGCGTGATGTTCAGCCGCGAGGCGGAATCGTCGAGCGCGACCAGCAGGTGGCTGGTGCGCTGGTCGATCAGCGACACGAAGCTTTCGGTCCGCTCGCCGAAGGCGCCGTTCAGCGAGTTGCCCGCCGTTTCCAGCGCCTTGGTCAGGTTGCCACCCGACTCCACGATGGTGCCGGCGATGCGCTGCGAGATCATGTCGAGGTCGAAGACGAGGCCCGTATGGCTCTCGGTGATCGCCTCTCGGACACGCTCGGTGTTGGTGATCACGGCCTCGCGCTGGCTGGCGAGCTCCTGGATCAGGGCACGCATGCGCGACTCATTGTCGGAATAGGTGCGTTCGAGCGCGGTGACCTCGTTGTGGATCATCACCTCGAGCTCGCCGGCGCGCGACAGGGCGCGCTCCAGGCCATCGCCCAGCGCGTTGACCTCGCGTCGCACGGCCTGGCCGACCGACGCGACCTTCTCGGAGGCGGTGGTCTCCGGCTCGGCGAGGCGGATCGCCGCCTGCGTGACTGCGGCTGCGGCGTTGCGGAGGTCCTGCGCGCGGCGGATCAGCGTGGCGACGGCGAAGATGCCGATCACCGGAACAATCGCGAGGGCCAGCAGGCCGATGAAGTCGTTCGAACCCCAGAAAGCGGCGGTACCGAGTTCGGAGCCGTTGCGGATCATGGCGACGAGCCCGATCGCCACCACCCAGCCGAGCGAGACGAGGGCGGCCACCATGGTGGTGTTACCAGCCGGCTTCTGCTGCAGGCCGTATAGGATTTTGCTCGACTGGAAGCGGTCGTCGTTGGCCACCGAGCCCGTCTGCGCCACGAACTTGTCGGCGGTGCGCTGCCGCTCGGTGCGCGCCGAGTTGTCGCGCTGCACGGGCTTGGGACCCAGCGTCGGGGCAGGGCGTTCGGCAGGTTCTTCAGCGGCGGCCGGCTGGTCGAGGCCGGCAAACACCGAGTCCTTGAGTGCGTCCTCCACGGCAGAGAAAGCCAGCGTTGCGGGATCGTTCTGGGGGGAGGAAGACTTCTTGGCCATACTCGTTACAACTCTCGCATCGGCACTCGGCGGGCCTTTAGAGTAGGCATTGGACCACCTCCGATCATTCGGAAGCGTTCCAAATTGGGTAAAATGCGACTCAAATGCCCCGCAGTCTGCCCGACAACCCTAACCCCGCCGCACGCTGGGTAATGCCTCAAACATACATTCAATTTGAGGCAAACCGAACGCTTTCTTAATGGAAGGTTAATATCAAGGCGGGACCGTGGCCGGTTAAGGGCAAGCCCCGCCTTATCCCCTTCAATTTAATCCGCCGTTCATGCCGGTCGGCATACCCTCCCGCCAATGCTCCGAAGTGGGCGATACGAACAGGGTCGCAGGGATGGCAAAGAGTACTGCGCTTGAGGCGGGGCGGGACGCACCGCGCGAAGCGCGCGCCCACAGTCCTATCGACATGGAGCACCTGAGCCGCCAGGCGTTGGGTGATCCCGGCCTGCAGGATGAGGTGCTGCGCCTTTATTCGCGCATGTCACAGGTCTACCTGAGCCGCATCGAGGAGAGCACCTCGGTCCCGATGCTGCTGGAGCACCTTCACACGCTGAAGAGCGCTGCCGCCGGCATCGGCGCCTGGGGCGTGCGCGATCTCGCAAGGCTCGTCGAGGACGAGCTTCGATCCGGCGGCCCGGTCAGGCCCGAGCGGATCGAGGACATCGCCGTTGCTGTTGCCGAATGCGTCGCTTTCATCGAGACCCAGCCGGCGCCACCGTCCGACTGATCTCGGGAGCGCCGCCTGAGACGAATGGCTGCGGGCTCCGGCGCTTGCGAGGGCGCTCCGGCGCCGCTATATCCGGCCCGTCCCCCTGATAAAGACTGACATGCCCCACATCACCTACATCGAATCCGACGGCACGCGGCACGAAACCGAGGGCGAGGTCGGCTCGACCGTGATGGAAACCGCCATCATGAACGGCATTCCCGGCATCATCGCCGAGTGCGGCGGCTCGTGCACCTGTGCCACCTGCCACGTCTATGTCGACGACGCCTGGACCGAGGTCGTGGGGGGGCCTTCCATGATGGAAGAGGACATGCTCGATTTCGCCTACCAGCCCAAGCCCAACTCCCGCTTGAGCTGCCAGATCAAGGTAAAGGACGAGATCGACGGCTTGGTGGTGCACGTTCCCAGCCGGCAGGGTTGAGGCCGGCCCGCAACACAAACGACGGCGCCGTTTCGCCGCCGCCCGCCAGCGTGGATTCTTTTGCCGGTTGGCGCTATTGAGCCCCAACGCATTTCCAATCCCTGCGCTTGGCGAGAAACATTAAAGCTATTGAATTTCAATAGCTTGTGCCCTTGTGCGGATGTGAGTATGTATCGCCCCATCCGAAAAGGCCGCCAATGGGTGAACTGACAACATTCCCTGTCAGCTACAAAGTCGAGGGTCAGCGCATCGTCATCGTCGGCGGTGGAGAAGAAGCCCTCAACAAAGCCCGGTTGGCGATTAAGACGACTGCTCAGGTCGTCATTGTTTCGCAGAATGTCGAAGCGGATTTCACCGAGTTACCGGCAACGGTGCTGGCGCGTCCGTTCGAGCCGGCCGACCTCGACAACGCCGCGCTGGTGTTCGTGGCCGACCACGGCCCCGACGGAGACGCGGCGAAGGCCGAGGCGCGCGCCCGCCGCATTCCGCTCAACGTCGTCGATGTCCCGGCCGAGTGCGATTTCTACACGCCCTCGATCATCGACCGTGCGCCCGTCACCATTGCGGTTGCCTCCGAGGGCGATGCTCCCGTCCTGGCGCGGCTGATCCGGGCGCGGATCGAGCAGGTGCTGTCCCCCAATCTCGGTGCGCTTGCGCGCCTCGCAGGCTCGATGCGCGACAAGGTCGCCGCCGCGCTGCAGGGCCCACGGGCGCGCCGCTATTACGAAGAGCTGGTCACCTCGGCCGAGGTCGAAGTCGCGCTGCTGCGCGGCAAGGGCCCGGAAACGGCCGACGCGGTGCTCGCCCAGCATGCGGCACTCGGCGCCGCCCCGGGCGTCGTCTGGCTGATCGGGGCAGGACCCGGGTCCGAGGACCTGCTCACCCTGCGCGCGCAGCGCCTGCTGCAGGAAGCCGACGTCATCGTGCACGATGCGCTGGTTCCGGCGGCGGTCGTCGAAATGGGACGCCGCGACGCCGAGCGCATCTCCGTCGGCAAGCAGAAGGGTCATCACTCCTTCACCCAGGCTGAGATCAACGCGCTGATCGTCCGCCTCGGCAATGCCGGAAAGCGGGTGGCCCGCCTCAAGGGCGGCGACCCGATGGTGTTCGGCCGCGCCGGCGAGGAGATCGAGGCGCTGAAGAAGCACGGCATCGCCTTCCACGTCGTCCCCGGCGTCACCGCCGCACTTGCCGCGGCTGCAGACACGGCGACGCCAGTGACGCTGCGTAAGGTTTCCACCGGCTTCGTGCTGGCGACCGCGCATGGCGCGAATTCAGAGGAGCTGCAGCACTGGGCTTCGCTGG
>JAEYTN010000141.1 GCA_023433985.1 Pseudomonadota bacterium
CTCGTCGGCCGTCCGGGCGAGCGCTCGCCCGACAGGCCCCTGCCGGGCCTCGAGCGCGGTCGACAGTGTCTCGCGGAGGCCAAGCTGCCGGTCGAGCCGCGCGGCAACCCGGCTGCGGGGCCGCGACTGAACCTGGCCCAGCCCCACCATCGCTACGCTGCCTATGGCGGCGACGCCGACCGCCACGAGGCCCAGCTGTGTTGCGATTGACGGCGCCAACAGCCGCGCCCCGGCCCAGGAGAGCAGGGCGGCGCCACCGAGGGCAAGCAGCACGGGCAGAGCGGCTGCAAGCGCCTGCCGCCGGGCAATCCGCGCAAGGAACGCAGAGACTGGCAGGGCCAGCCTAGGCCCACGATTGTTCGGCGCTACTGGCCGCACGGGACCATCCGTGCCACGGACAAGCCGGCACTCCGGACGCGCGAAGCGCCGATGTTCAGACTGCCCCGCTTCGCCAGAACCATCGCGCCAAACAACTCCCGCCGACAGGCATTGCCAGCGGCGCAATGGTAATGGCTCGGCCCAACGGATGAAGGTTCAGTCCCCAATACCAATCATTGGAAACCAAACGCCGGACTGGGCTGCGCGCAACGCCGTCAGGATGGCGACGCTTGCTCTAGGGCAGCGCAACGCGAGCAGCGCCGCGTTGTCCATCGCACTCGGTCCGATCCGGAGGTGCGGGTGGCCCTGGCGCGTCGGGCCACCCGGATCGTTCTACAGGTGGATTTCGTACGCCGTGACCGAAGCCTTGGGGACGCGGACCAGGCCCGCGGAGGGTTCGGTGGTGGTGGTCACGGCGAAAACGTTCAGGGCCGTGCTGTCGATCGCGGTGTCGAGGTCGGGGTTTATGCGATGGGCGCGGACCGTTTTGGGCGCCGCTCCGCCCAGGTCGAGCGTGACGTCGGCTGCGTGCTCGAGGCTCGTGTTGATCACGTGCACGTAGAGCGTGTCGCCGGCGCGGCTTGCCGATACCTCGATCGAGCTGTCGTCCGAGGCGATCGCGACGCCGTGGGTGCCCGACTTGCGGCGGAACAGGCGCATGATGTGGCCGACCGGGAGCAGGTAGGGCTGCTCGCGCGGCGAGCCGAGCAGCACCGCGTTCACCGTCCAGCTCGTGCCGGCGAAATCGGCCAAGGTCGAGATATCGATGATGTCGGAGTGCCGCTCGAAAAGGGCCATGCAGCGGGCGTGGTAGAGGCCCGAGATCCACTCGCGCAGCATCTCCGACTTGTTGTGCGGCTGGATCGAGAGGTGCCCCTCGGTGATGGCGAGCCTGGCGGGCGTGCCGAGCTCCTTGAGGGTGTTCCGGGCGCCGAGGAGCTTGTCCTCGACCTTCCTGTACATGCCGCCCAGCGCGTCCCAGGTCGCGCCGTAATCCTTGCGATAGTCGCGGCCGTGCAGCACGGTCGGCTCGTCGCCGGGATTCTGGTGCATCATGTGGATGGCGACCATGTCGACGAGGTCGCCGCCCTCCTGCACCAGCTCGTTGGCCCACCACTTGCCGGTGTCGCGCTCCATGTCGCCCCAGCCGATGAGCTGGATCGAGGGGTCGCGCGCCTTCATCGCCTTGGCGAATTCGACGTAGTGCCTGGCGTTCTCGGCGCTGGTGAAGCGCTCGCCGGCCTTGGGGTACGAGGTTTCGTTGCCGATCTGCCAGGTGTGGATGGCCCAGGGCGCCTTGCGGCCGTTGGCGATGCGCTCGGCATTGTCGGGGTCGTTGCAATAGGTGACGAGGTCCGCGGCCTCGGTCGCATCGCCCGAGCGGTGCTCGCCGAGCGGCGTGTTGATGTATTCGGGCCGGCCGTCGGCGGCGAAATTGATCGCCATGATCGGCTCGGCGGAGACGGCCTCGCAGAACTCGAGGAATTCGTCGACGCCGACGACGTTCTTCTCCCAGCCGCCCCACAGATAGTTGACCATGTCCTGGCGCGAGGCGCGCGGGCCGACGCTTTCACGCCACTTCCAGAAGCTGGTGAGGATGCCGCCCCAGCGGATGGAGCTCGGCGCGAGGTCGCGCACCACTTCGATGAAGTCCGGCCGCCAGCGGTCGCTCAGCGCGTCCCAGCACGCTTCCACCGAAGAGTCCGTGGTGCCGAGCGGCTCCATGAATTGCATGTAGAGACGGGGCGAAATGGCGTGCAGCGGCCGCGGGTCGACCTTGATCGTCGGCATATAAGAAGCTCCTGAGACTATTACTTGATGCCCGAGGACGGGCGCATTCCGCTGACGATCCACCGCTGCCCCAGGAGGAACAGGATGATCATCGGCAACGAGGTGACGAAGGCCGCGGCGAGGATGATGGTGTAGTTGAGCACCGCGCTCGTATCGGCGCTGAGATAGGCGATCACCACCGGCACCGGCATGGCTTGCGGCGAGTTGGTGACGATCAGCGGCCACAGGAAGTTGTTCCAGCTGTAGAGCGCCGTGATCACCGTGACGGTGATGATCGAGGGCATGGCGAGCGGCACCATGATGCGGGTGAACACCTGGAAGTCGGTGGCGCCGTCGATGCGCGCTGCCTCGTCCAGCTCGCGCGGCACCTCCATGAAGAACTGGCGCAGGATGAAGATGCCGATGACGCGCGGCAGGCCTGGCAAGATCACCCCCCACAGCGTGTTCACCAGCCCGATATTGGCCATCAGGTCATAGAGCGAGATGACCTCGAGGATGCCCGGCATCATCATCGACAGCAGCACCAGCGCGAACAGCACGTTGCGGCCGACGAACTTCGTGCGGGCAAAGGCATAGGCGGCCGGAATGTCGAGCAGCAGGATGCCCGCCACCTGCAGCACCATGATGATCGTGCTGTTCCACAGGCCGCCCGGTACGGACACGCCGCGCTGGGTTTCGGTGAGCACCTTCCAGTAGTTGTCGAGCGTCCACTGGGTGGGCACGAACACGCCCTTGAGCACTTCGGCCGGCGGCGCGAACGAGAACAGCATCAGCGAGACGAGCGGCAGGAACCACAGCGCCGAGAGAATGGCGAGGACGATCCAGCGTGCCCTTTGTGTGCCTTTGCGTTGCATGGATCAGGCCTCCCGCCGGAAGAAGCGGAACTGGACGAAGCTCAGCGTCGCGATGATGACGGTGATGACGACACCGATGGCGGCGGCGCGGCCGAGCGCGAAGCGCTGGAAGCCTTCCTCGTAGAGCAGCATGGTGAGCACCGTGGTGGAGCCGAACGGGCCGCCCTGGGTCATGATCAGCACTTCGCCGAAAATCTGGAAGCCCTGGACGATCGAGAGGACGACGACGATCAGGAGGATCGGCCGCAGCATCGGCACCGTGATGAGGACGAGGTCCTGCAGGGGGTTGGAACCGTCGAGCCGCGCCGCCTCGTAGAGCTCGTCGGGGATGTTCTCGAGCCCCGCGAGCAGGATGATCACCATGAACCCCACATTGATCCACAGGGTGACGAGGCTGACCACGAACAGCGCCCAGCCCGGCTGCTGCAGGAGGTTCTGCCCCGGCAGGCCGAAGAAGTGCAGCACCTTGTCGATGGTGCCGATATTGGGCTCGAACAGCCAGTTGAAGGCGATGGCGGCGACCGCCACGTTGATCACGATGGGCAGGAAGAACGCCGTGCGGAAAATGCCGATGCCCGGAAGCCTGCGATGCAGCAGCACCGCCAGCAGCAGCGCCACGACCGTGATCATCGGCACATACATCAGCGCAAAGGTGCTGGTGACCCAGAACGAGTTCCAGAAGCGCGTGTCGGTGAGCAGGGAGGTGTAGTTGGCGAGCCCCACGAAGGCGTTGGGGCCGAAAATGCCCCAGTCCCACAGGCTCATGTAGAGCGCGCGGCCGACCGGGTAGGCAACGAACACCCCGAACAGCGCGATATAGGGTCCCGCGAGCAGGTACGGGAACAATGTCCAACGCTGGCGAGCCATCGCAGTCCTTCGAGAACAAATCGGAGAAGACAGGCGACCGGCCGCAGCCGATCGCCCGCTGGGAGCTCGCCCGCCGGAGGCGGGCGGAGACGCTACTTCTTGGCCAGTTCCTGGCGGATGCCGTCGGCCATCATCTGCACGGCCTGGTCGACATCGACCTGGCCGGCATAGAAGGCCTCGGCCGTCGTCTGCACGACGCGATCGACCTGCGGCTGCACCGACAGGGCCGGCGGGAAGTGTACGTAGTCGAGCGAGGTGGCGACAACCGACTGCTCCGGCAGGGCCTTGAACTCGTCGCTCTGCAGCGTCGTCACCTTGGCGGGCATCTTGCCCGTCTTGGTCCAGGCGAGGGAGTTGTCGCCGATCCACTTCACGAACACGAGGGCGTCGGCACGCGACTCCGGCGGGGTGCCGCGCGGAAGGACGAAGTTGTGGCCGAGCGCGAAGGTCGCGGGCTTGTCGCCGAACTGCGGGAACGGCGCCACGCCGAACTGCAGCCCCTGGTCGGCGGCGGCGGTCTGGTAGACCGGCAGGTCGGTGATCTGGTTGATGACGATGCCGTACTTGTTCTGCGCGAACTGGGCCGGCACGTCGGAGATGATCTCCTTGGGCGCCAGGCCGGCGTCCATGTAGGCCTTCAGCGTCTCCAGCGACTTCTTGGCCGTTTCGGCGAAGCCCTCGGCCACGTCGGTCTGGTCGGCGTTGTAGAGCTCGTCCTGGTACTGCCAGTAGATCGAATAGAAGTTGCGGAAGGCGCCCGAGCCGTTGAGCTGGAAGTGGAGCCCGTGCACGCCGTTGCCCAGCGCCTGGATCTTGGTCGCCGCATCCAGCAGCTCGGCGCCGGTCTTGGGCGGGTTGTTCGGATCGAGCCCGGCCTGCTCGAACAGGGTCTTGTTGAAGTAGATGTGGCGCGGGAAGGCGTCGATCGGCACGCCGTAGCGCTGGTCGCCGACCACGCCGGCACTCCAGAGCTGCGGGATGTAGTCGGCCTCGGCAAGGCCCGCCGCGGTGGTTTCCTCTGCCGTGTAGGCCTCGAGCGCTCCCTGCTTCACGAAGCCGGCGATCTGGTGCGAGTGCATCACCGCGAGGTCGGGAGCGGTGCGGGACGCCATCGAGACCGAAAGCTTGGTGTAGTAGTCGTCCCACGGGATGATCAGCAGGTTGACGCTGACCCCGGCCTCGGCGCCGGCGCCTGCGTTGAATTCCTTCACCAGCGCGTCGATGGCCGTGCCGTCGGGTCCGGTGAACGGGCTCCAGAACTCCACCTCGCCGGCGAACGCAGCCAGCGGCACGATCGACGCGGCGAGCAGCGCCGCCGCCGATACGGACAGTCGGTTGATAACCTTCATGATTTCCTCCCTGATCGAAGCTTCGAGCTACAACCTTCTTGCACACGCTACTGATATATTAGTATCTAAGTCAACTGGCAAAGCACCTCGGAGGCCTCCAGGCGGCGTGCTAGAATTCAACCCGAGGCCCCGCAAGGGCCGGGAAATAAGTGGTTCTGCTGTATGCATTTGCCGAAGGAATCGATCAGACAGCGTCGACGCGCCACACCCTCCAGGGCTGCCGGTAGCGGCTCTGCCTCCGCTTGGCGACTAGTATATCAGCACGTCCGGGAGGAGATCGTGTCGCTGCGGCTGAAGCCCGGCGATCCGATCAGCGAGAAGGAAGTGGCCGCCCGCTACGGCGTCAGCCGCACGCCCGTGCGGGAGGCGATGCTGCGGCTCGCCGACGAGCGGCTGGTGGAGATCTTTCCTCAATCGGGCACGTTCGTAGCGCGCATCCCCTATGACGACCTGCCCGAGGCCATGGTGATCCGCAAGGCCCTGGAAACCGCCTCCGTAAGGCTCGCGGCCGAGAAGGCGAGCAAGAGCCAGCTGCTGGCGCTCGCCACCATCGTCGAGCAGCAGCGCGAGGCGGCCGAAGCCAACGATCGCGGGGCGTTCCACCGGGCGGATGAGGCCTTCCACGCCAAGATCGCGGAGATCGGCGGCTTCCCCGGCATCTGGCGGCAGGTGCTGCAGGTCAAGGTGCAGGTCGACCGCTACCGGCGGATGACCCTGTCGCAGGAAGGCCGCATGGCCCAGGTCATCGCCGATCACGAACGCATTCTTGCCGGCATCGCCGCCAGCGCCCCCGAGGAAGCCGCCGCCGGCATGGTCGTCCACCTCGACGCCGTGCTCTCGGACAAGACCTCGGAGCCGGCCGAGAAGGATGAGGTAGAGGCGGCCAAGTAACGGAACGTCGTTTGACCGGCCCGCGTCAGGTAAATTGCCGGCAGTTCTTGTGACTAGGCGCGCCAGCGTCGTCTCCATCAGACGTAGTCGCTTGAGGCGATGTCAAGCGCCGCGCGAAGGGCTAGAGTTGGCTCGGATCATCATGATCTGAAAGGCGTCAACCATGTCTGAACCTGCACAATACCCGGCCAGCTTTGACGTAGACTACCCGGCCCAGCTGGACCGGATGACGACATTCTTCCGGCTCTCCTGGGCCATTCCCATCCTGATCATCCTCGGCCTGCTCAATGCCACGGAGGTCACGCGGCACGTGACCGATGGCGGCGTGACGGTGCAATCCACGGCCGGCGGCATCGCGGCAGGGCTGTTCGCCGCCACGGTGCTGATGATCGTCTTCCGGCAGCGCTACCCGCGCTGGTGGTTCGATTTCGCGCTGGAGCTCGGGCGCTTCAGTTCGCGCGTTACCGTCTACGTTCTGCTGCTGACCGACCAGTATCCCTCTACCGTTGACGGGCAATCGGTGCATCTCGAAGTGCCCTATCCCGACGCCGAGAACGGGCTCAACCGCTGGCTGCCGCTGGTCAAATGGCTGCTCGCCATACCGCACTACATCGTGCTTGCCCTGCTCGCGATCGGCGTGGTGGTAGCCACGGTGGTGGCGTGGTTCGCGATTCTCTTCACCGGGCACTACCCGCGCGGAATGTTCAACTTCGTGGTCGGGGTCGGCCGATGGGCGACGAGGGTCTGGGCCTATGCCTTCCTGCTGACCACCGACACCTATCCCCCATTCAGCCTGCGCT
>JAEYTN010000150.1 GCA_023433985.1 Pseudomonadota bacterium
GCGGTGGCCATTGCCGCGCATGGCGGCCTGTTCAACATCGGCGCCGAAGGGCAGGCCTATGTAGCGGGCCTCGGCACCATTCTCGTGGCGCTGGCGCTCGACAGCACGCACGGGCTGCTCGTGATCCCGCTGTCCGTGCTCGGCGCGGCTGCCTTCGGCGCCATCTGGGCCGGCATTCCGGGCTACCTCCAGGCCAAGCGCGGCAGCCACATCGTGATCACCACGATCATGTTCAACTTCATCGCCTCGGCGTTCATGATCTTCATGCTCAACCGCTTCATCAAGTCGCCGACGAGTAACGGCCTTGAGTCGCGGGTGCTGGAACAGACCGCCTGGATGCCGCAACTGCGCAGCTTCCTGCCGGTATTCGGCTATTCGCCGGTCAACCTGTCGCTGTTCATCGCCCTGGCGCTGCTCGTCGGATTCTACGTGTTGGTCTGGCGCACCCGCTATGGCTACGCGCTGCGCACCATGGGCCATAATCCCACTGCCTCGCTCTATGCCGGCATGAGCAACCAGCGGCTGATCATCATCACCATGGCGATCTCCGGTGGCCTCGCCGGCCTCGTCGCCATCAACGGCATCCTCGGCCTCAACCACCGGCTGGTGGAGAACTTCGTCGCCGGCTACGGCTTCGTCGGCATTGCGGTGGCGCTGATGGGCCGCAACCACCCGGTCGGCATCCTCCTCGCCGCGTTGCTGTTCGGCGTGCTCTACCAGGGCGGCGCCGAGATGCAGTTCGTGCTGCCCAGTGTCAGCAAGGAAGTGGTGGCTGTGGTGCAGGCCCTGGTGATTCTCTTCACCGGGGCCATGGAGGGCTTGTTCCGGCCGGTGCTGGAACGCGCCTTCATGATCATGTCGCCGGCCCAAAAGAGCGAAGCGATCGCCCGCAACACTGTCGGGCCGGAGAGCTGAGATGGATTATCTCGAGATCGTCTCGCTTCTCGCCGCCACCCTGCGCTTCTCGACGCCGTTGCTCCTTGCCTGTCTCGCCGGCCTCTACTCCGAGCGCGCCGGCCTCTTCGATATCGGCCTCGAAGGCAAGATGCTGTTCGCCGCTTTCGCCGCGGGTGCCGTCGCCGCCGTGACCGGCAATATGTGGCTGGGCCTGCTTGCTGCGGTCGGCGCCTCGCTGATGACCGCGGGCGTGCAGGGCACGGCCTCGATCAGCCTCAAGGGCAACCAGATCATCGCCGGGGTCGCCGTCAACATGCTGGCGGCCGGTCTCACGACTTTCCTCGGCCAGAGCTGGTTCGGGCAAGGCGGCCGTACACCCCCGCTCCCGGATGGCGGCCGCTTCACCCGCATCCGCCTGCCCTTCGCCAACGAAATCGGGTCGATCCCGTTCGTCGGGCCGATCTATTCGACCGTGCTGTCGGGGCACTATCTGTTCGTCTATGTCGCCTTCCTGATGGTGCCGATCACGGCCTATGTGCTCTTCCGCACGCGCTTCGGACTCCGACTGCGCGCCGTCGGCGAGAACCCCAAGGCCGTCGACACGGCCGGTATCGGCGTCAATCCGCTGCGCTACCAGGCGGTGATCATCACCGGCATCCTCTGCGGTCTCGCCGGCGCGCATCTCGCCATCGCGCAAGGCTCGGGCTTCGGCAACAACATGACCGCGGGACGCGGCTACGTTGCGCTGGCGGCGCTGATTTTCGCCAAGTGGAAGCCGGTGCCGGCGATGTTCGCCTGCCTGCTGTTCGGCTTCCTCGACGCGCTGCAGATTCGCCTCCAGGGCATCGCACTGCCGTTCGTCGGGCAGATTCCGGTGCAGGCCATCCAGGCGCTGCCCTATGTGCTGACCGTTGTGCTGCTCGCCGGCTTCATCGGCAAGGCCGTGGGTCCCAAGGCGGGCGGCGTGCCCTATACCAAGGAGCGCTAGCGATGCCGCACCCCCGCGATCCCGAACTGTTGGCGGCAGCGGAGGCGGTCCGCGCCAGGGCCTATGCGCCCTACAGCAAGTTTCAGGTCGGCACCGCTATCCTCGCTGACGACGGCAACATCTATGTCGGGTGCAACGTCGAGAACGCGGCCTATCCGGTCGGCAACTGCGCCGAGCCCTCCGCTATCGCTGCGATGCTCGCGGGCGGCGCGCGCCGTATCAAGCGGGTCTACACCACTGGCCCGGGCGCGATGCCGGTAACGCCCTGCGGCGGCTGCCGTCAGCGCATCCGCGAGTTCGCCGACCAGGATGTCATCGTAGTTTCGCACGGCATCGACGGCGAACCGCTGGAGCAAACGGTCGCGCAACTCCTGCCGCACTCTTTCGGCCCGGAATTCTTGGGTAGATAATACCCGCATGAAAACTGCCGCAAAGCAGGCGTAAGACCTGCCGCATGGCAAGGAGGCCACCAATGGAACTTCGCGTCGTCGACCAGGCCGCGTCAAAGCCGGCAGCTACCCCAAAACAGGCCACCAAGAAGCCGGTGGAGCCCGCCGGCTCCCATCGCCGCAACCCCGGCTTCCCGCTCGATCTCGACTGGGTGGAACGCGTCCGAATGAACCGCTCGGCGCTCGAGCGCCGCGCCGCGACGCTCCCTGCCCGCCGCACGGTGAAGAAGGATTTCCAGGCCGCCTGGCTTCTGAAGGCCATCACCCTGATGGACCTCACGACGCTGAACAGTGACGACACGCCCGGCCGCGTCGAGCGCCTCTGCGCCAAGGCCCGCCATCCGGTCCGGCAGGACATTCTCGATGGCCTCGGCGCCAGCGGGCTCGACATCAAGCCCGCCGCCGTCTGCGTCTACCACGCCTTCGTCAAGACGGCGGTGGATGCGCTCAAGGGCACCGGCATCAATGTCGCGGCGGTATCGACCGCCTTCCCGCACGGCCTCGCCCCGCTTCGCACCCGCCTCGCCGAAATCGAGGCGTCAGTGGCGGATGGAGCCAACGAGATCGACATCGTCATCGAGCGCGGCATGGTGCTGCGCGGCGACTGGCAGGCGCTCTACGACGAAGTCCGCGCCATGCGGAAGGCCTGCGGGGACGCCCACATCAAGACCATCCTCGGCACCGGTGAACTGGCGACCCAGACCAACGTCGCCAAGGCGTCCCTCGTCTGCATGCTGGCGGGCGCCGATTTCATCAAGACCTCGACTGGCAAGGAAAAGGTCAACGCCAACCTCCAGACCTCGCTGAGCATGGTACGCATGATCCGCTGGTTCCACGAGGAGACCGGCATCGAGATCGGCTACAAGCCCGCCGGCGGCATCGCCACGGCCAAGCTGTCGCTCGACTACATGGCGCTGATGAAGGAAGAGCTCGGCACCCACTGGCTCCAGCCCCACCTCTTCCGCTTCGGCGCCTCGTCGCTGCTCACCGACATCGAACGCCAGCTCGAACACACCCTCACCGGCCACTACGCCGCCGATTACCGCATGCCGCTGGTCTAATCGCGCCAGAGATTGGCGCTGACGTCGCGGTGCTCCTCCACCGCTTTAGCGGGGGAGGGGGACCATGCGAAGCATGGTGGAGGGGGCGTCCAAGCGCTCCATCTCAGGGAGAACAAGAATGAACAAGATCGCTGAAATCTTCACCTCCCTCGATTACGGCCCGGCCCCCGAAGGCGCGGACGTCGCGCTCGCCTGGCTCGCCGCGCACGAGAACCGCTTCGGCCACTTCATCGGCGGCAAGTGGACCAAGCCCGGCAAGACCTTTGCCACCGAGAACCCGGCCAATGGCAAGAAGCTCGCCGACATTACCGACGGCACCGCCGACGACGTGAACGCCGCAGTGAAATCCGCCCGCGCCGCCTTCCCGAAATGGGCGGCGCTCTCGGGCTACGAGCGCAGCAAATATCTCTACGCCATCGCCCGGCTGATCCAGAAGCACAGCCGCCTCTTCGCCGTGCTCGAGACCATGGATAACGGCAAGCCCATCCGTGAGAGCCGCGACGTCGATATCCCGCTGGTAGCGCGCCACTTCTACCATCACGCCGGCTGGGCCCAGCATCGCGACCGCGAGTTCCCCGACCACGTGCCCTATGGCGTCTGCGGCCAGATCATCCCGTGGAACTTCCCGCTGCTGATGCT
>JAEYTN010000270.1 GCA_023433985.1 Pseudomonadota bacterium
CGGTTGGCCCAGGCGGTGATGTAGGTAGTGTGGATCGGCACCTGGGTGTTGAGCTTGATGTCCTCGCGGAGGCCGCCGGTGAAGGCCGCCTGCACGGACGGAATGTCCCAGCCGCCATTGTCGCGGAGCAGCCAGGCGACGAGCTCCTCGATGTTCTCGCAGCGCATGCAGCCGGAGGAGTGGAAGCGGGCGTTCTCGCCGAACAGCGCCTTCTGCGGCGTGTCGTGCATGTAGACGTCGTGCTTGTTGTAGAAGTCGATCTTGCAGTGGCCCATCGAGTTCTCGCCACCGGGATCCTGACGGAAGGTGTACTTCACGGCTTCCTTGGTCGACCAGTCGATCTGCATGGGCGGGATTTCGTTGCCCTTGCCATCGAAGATGCGGATGCGGAACTTGGTGAGGTATTCCGGATCCTCGTTCATGTACTTGATCAGGTCCTTCTCGATGATGCTCTTGGGCACCGTCCAGTAGGGATTGAACTTCACCTGGAAGATCTTGGAGTTGAGGATCGGCGTGGCGCGGTCGACCTTGCCGACAACCGAGTTGTGGCGCTGCACGACCTGGCTGCCTTCCACCGCCTCGACAGTGGCGGCCGGAATGTTGACGCACACGTAGCGGTCCGACAGGGCCTGGGCCCAGAACTGGATGCGCTGCGCGTTGAGCTTGAGCTGGTTCAGCCGGTACTGGGCCGGCACCGAGAGCGCGTAGAACGTCGCCTCGTCGACCTGGCCGTTGATGACGAGGCCGTGGCGGGCCTGGAACAGGCGTACGGCGGCGTCGAGCGCGGCGTCGAACTCGTCGTTCACCTTCTTTTCGGGCGGCATGTCGCCGTTGATCATCAGCCGGCGCTTGAGCGCCGCGACGGCCTTGCGCTTGTCGCCGAGCTTGAGCCCGAAGGTTTCGCGGGTGGGCTCGTCCCAGTTGCCGTTGACCTGGACGAAGGCCTCGTAGTTGGCGATGGCGGCCTGCAGGTTGTAGGCGGTATCGTAGCTGAGGATCGGCTCGATCGTATCCACCAGCTGCTTGGCGGTGGCCGTGTTGCCCTCGGTGTCGACATTCTTGATGGCACGTTCCTTGTTGAACATGTCCCAGAATTCGTTGTCCTCGGCGCGCACGATGGCCGGCATGGCGATGCCAGCCCCAAGGGTCGCCATGGAAGTCAACAGGTTACGTCGATTGAGCCGCATCAAGTCACCCGAATATCGTGCCGGAAGGCAGAGCACCCCTGATACCATCGGTCCCTGGTTGCAACCAACGCGGTCAAGCAGGTTTGAACCGCCTGCCGGCGCTGGCCTAACGCAACTCATGGAACTTGCCGAGGTTGGGAGCCACCCTGCAATTGGTTTGATCCAATAGCTCTATTTAGGGCGTAAATAAGAAACGCCGGCTTAAGGCCGGCGCTTGCTGAACGGATTGTGACCGCGGGGCCACAGAAAATGGCTCAGAGCTTGTAGAGGATTTGGTCGACCCAGAAGCGCTCGAGGCGGCCGAGGGCCTTGTTCAGGTTCTCGAAGGAGTCCTCGCTGAGGCCGCCGACCTTTTCGATGGACTTGAGGTGGCGGTCGTAGAGTTCGTCGATGACCTCGGCGACTTCCTCGCCCTTGGGCGTCAGGCGGATGCGGACCGAGCGGCGGTCGGCGCGGCTGCGCTCCTGGAAGATGTAGCCGGTCTCGACCAGCTTCTTGAGGTTGTAGGAGACGTTCGAGCCCAGGTAGTAGCCGCGGCTGCGGAGTTCGCCGGCGGTCATCTCGGCATCGCCGATGTTGAACATCAGGAGCGCCTGCACCGGGTTGATGTCGTCCCACCCCATCCGGTCGAACTCGTCCTTGATCAGGTCGAGCAGGCGGCGGTGAAGACGCTCCACGCGGCTCACGGCCTCGAGGTAGAGCGGCTTCAGCCCCTGGGTTTCCGCCGGAACCATCACCTCTGCGGTGTTGGATTTGACTGCCATTTTTGCCTCACTGTCCTGTCGTCGCTGCGCGGTTATCCGCGTCTCATGGGGCCAATCTACGGAGCCGCAAATAAGATCGCCTTAAGCCGCACACTTAAAACTATCTTACGGAAAAAGTTGCGGAATTTGGCTTTACGAGAGGTAACCATCGGTCAGGAAATTGTAACCTGAACGGTAAGTTACCGGGCCGGAACGAGGCAGGCTCAGTCGTGTACGCGGCGCATGCGGAAGCTGAGGACCAGCAGGGCGGCGACGCTCACCACCAGCAGCAGGCGGACCGCGAAGCCGAACATCGAAATGGTAACGTCAGGGTTGCCGAATACGTACATCAGCAGTTCGACGGCGGTGGCGAGACCCAGCAGCACGGCGCCCCAGCTGGCGCGAATCCAAAGGCCCACCGCCGCGAACAAGCGGGCGAGGCAGAAGACCGCGAGGTAGGCAAAGCCGGTGGGGCCGAGCTCGATGATGGGGCTTTGTGCGCCGGACGACACACCGAGCAGGCGCGAGGCATCGGCAAGCCCCAGCAGCAGCGCGATGATCGCGACGATGCGCAGGTAGCGGCCGGCGAGTTCGCTCTTGAAGTCCATGCGGTGGCTTAGCAGGCGCTGGGGCGCTGCGACAAGCGCGGCCTTGAGGGCGGCGGGGCAGGGGGGTAGGAAGGCGCGGCCTTTCAACGCCTGCCGCCAGAGGAGTCCGTTACGCCATGCCCAACTGGAAGAAGCACGACATGAGCTTTCTCGAGGGGCGGCGGCAGCGGCGGCTGCGGCGGACCGGCTGGATGCGCGACATGGTGCGCGAGACGGTGCTGACTCCGGCGGATTTCATCCTGCCGATCTTCGTCGAGGATGGGGTCGGCACACGCAGCGAGATCAAGACGATGCCCGGCGTCGAGCGCGTTTCGGTCGACCTCGCTGTCGAGGTGGCGAAGGCCGCCGCCGCCGAAGGCATTCCGGCGCTCGCGATCTTTCCCAACACGCAGGACGACCGCCGGAACGAGAACGGGTCGGAGGCCTACAACCCCGACAATCTGACGGCGCGGACGCTGAAGGCGATCAAAGATGCCGGGGTGCCGATCGGGCTCATCACCGACGTGGCGCTCGACGAGTATTCGTCGGACGGGCAGGACGGGCTGGTGCACGACGGCGAAATCCTCAACGACGAAACGGTCGAGGTGATGGTGAAGGCGGCGCTGATGCAGGCACGGGCCGGCGCCGATATCGTCGCCCCGTCGGACATGATGGACGGACGCGTGGCGGCGATCCGGGCGGCGCTCGACGCCGAGGGGTTCGAGCAGGTCGCGATCATGGCGTATTCGGCGAAGTTCGCCTCGGCCTTCTATGGGCCGTTCCGGGACGCGGTGGGCTCGGGGAGCCGGCTCAAGGGGGACAAGCGGACGTACCAGCTCGACTACGCCAATACGGACGAGGCGATGCGCGAGGTGGAGCAGGACATCGCCGAGGGCGCCGACATGGTGATGGTGAAGCCGGGGCTGCCCTATCTCGACATCGTGCGGCGGGTGAAGGACGAGTTCGACGTGCCGCTGTTCGCCTACCAGGTGTCGGGCGAATACACGATGCTGAAGCTGGCGGGCGCGGCGGGCGCCATCAACGGCGAGGCGGCCATGCTGGAAAGCCTCTGGGCCTTCAAGCGCGCCGGATGCGACGGTGTGCTGACGTATTTCGCCATCGAGGCGGCGCGGGTTCTGAACCGGTAAGGTCGGCGAGCGACGGAAATCGTCGCTTGCCGCTTGTGCTCGCCCCGGCACTTCCCATCTTTGTTGCCGACGAAGGGAGATGCCAATGCGCGTGTTGCCTGATCCGGTTTCCAATCCCGAACTGTTCGAT
>JAEYTN010000293.1 GCA_023433985.1 Pseudomonadota bacterium
CCCGGGGGCTGGCAGGGCCGGGGTTCCGGCCTCGGTGATCGGCACGTTCTGCGACTGCATGCGCGGCAGGTCGCCGCCATCGACGGGCGGCAGGTTTTCGAGCTGCCGCACCTCGTTGATCGTCATCCACCCGTTGGTGAGCGCCGACTGGTAGAAGCCGGCCCGCCCGGCACTGTCGCCGCGCAGCAGGCCCTCGAGGCTGAACTCCACGACGATGCCGGCGGCGCGATCCTCCGCGGTCAGCAGCTGCTTCTCGATCGCCTGCTCGATCCGCTTCAGCCTGCGGCGCAGGGTGAACTTCACGAAGCCGAGCGTCTGCTGCTCGATGCCGGTGCCCCAGCTGGTCGACTTCTCGGTGTGCCCGACCATGAACGGCGGCACCCCGAAGAAGCGGCAGATTTCCTCGACACTGAAGCCGCGCGACTCCAGCATTTGCGCGTCTTCCGGGTTCATCGTCAGGGTCGAGACCGTCTGCCCGCCCTCGGCAATGAACGGCCGGCCGGCGTTGAGGTCGCCCTGGTACTTCTGCTGGATCGCCGCGTAGATCTCGTCGCGGCGTTCCTTGCCCAACCACTCCTTGAACGAAATCAGTACCGAGGGCCGCAGCCCGTTCCGGAACGTCGCCGCGGCGGCGCGATTGATCGACATGGCGAGGCCGAACGTCTTGGCACCGAACGACAGCGCCGACATGCCGCCGAGCGGGTTGCCGCCGGGCCCACGGATATGCAGCACGTCGTCGCTGGTCAGGTCGAACGACTGCCCGCCTTCGCTCCAGCGGTAGCCAAGCCGGCCGTTTCCGAGCATCCGCACCACGGGCAGGCGAGGCGGCACCGGCACCAGGCTGACCACTCGCCCGCCGTTCTTGACCTTGCGGGCAAACCCGTTTCCCTCGAGTTCGATGCTGCCGGCCATGAACTCCCAGAAATCGACCGCAGTCTGCAGCGAGTTCGGGCTGTCGTGCAGCAGGCGATAGAGCCAGTGATCTTTCGCCACCTCACGTCCGCCAGCGGCGGTCGTGGAGTAGACCATCAGCGGCAGCGAGCCGATCGTGCCCATCAGGAGGTTCACGCACGCCCAGGCGGCCGACAGTCCCATCACGCTGGCGCCGTCGTCGGACGCCCCGTTCTCGGCGAACGTGTCATCCTTCCAGTACTTCGGCTCGGTCAACGACAGCGCCCGCGACCCATCCTTAGCCAGCAACACCGCCATCGCCGCCATAAACCGGTTCATGCCGCAGTCCCCAGCAGCGCGTCGACATAATCCGTCATCGACCCACCCTCCTTGGCCTCGGGGTTACGGCTCATCAGCGCCACGGCGTTGAAGGCGGCGATCAGCGGGTCGATCTTCGCCTTGCCGGCGACCTGCTTGGTGATCAGCACGGCGTTGCCCCTCTGCTCGACCTTGGCGTTGCCGACGCACCAGTTCATCAGCGACTGGCCGCAGTGCTTCAACGTGCCATCCTTGAGCTTGCGCTCGGCACCCCAGATCGCACCGGAGAGCCGAAAGCCCTGTGATACCGCCACCATCTGTTCGCCGGTGAAGCCTCGCGACGCGAGTTCGTCGACCAGGGCCGCGATGCTCTGCGGATCGAGACCGATCGCACCAACCTCCGGCATCAGCCCAGCATCGGCCACGCGCTCGCAGAGATCGGCGATCTCCTCGATGTCCTGCGTCGGGTGCTCGCACCTGGTCAACTCGCCGGCCTTCTCGAAGTCGGCCAGCCGGTCGGCGATATCCTTGCGGCGCTCAAACACATCGCGATGCGCCCAGGCATGGCACCACAGGTACCAGTCGCGAGTTTGCCGATCGCGGCCGATCACGCCGGCGCCCATCAGGTCGTCGAGGCCGCCGCCGTCCACCCCTACCACTGCCACATCGCACTTGGTGAGCATGGCATCGAGAGACAGGCGAGCCTCCGCTGCCGCCTCCCAGTACTCCGCCCCCGCCCACCGATCGCCGGCGAGGCCGAGCGTGATCTCGATGTTGAGGTGCTTGGCGAGAAACGTCTGCTTGCCGGTCTCGCCGGCGAGCGCCTTCACCAGCTCGCGGTGCAGCCAGTCGATATTCACCGAGCGGCCGAGGTTCGGGTTGGTGATGTAGAAGTTCTCGGGCTTCTCGTAGGCCTTGCTGGCGATCATCGAGCGCGGGAACTCGTAGATTACCGGCAGGAAGGAACGGTCGTCGATCAGGCCGTCGCGCACCGCCCGGGCATATTCGAGCTTCGCCTTGAACACCCCGGCCGGGGCCTTGTCGCTCTGCGTCGAGAGATAGATCACGAACCCCTCGTCGCGCGACGCCTGGCCGCCGGTCGCCTCCTGAAGCATCGCCTCGGCATTCGCCCGCTCGCCGAACAGCCAGAGTTCGTCGATCAGGACGAACGCACCCTTCTTGCCGCCGACCGTCGCGCTCTCCGCCGCGACCACCGTCAGGGTGGCATGCGTATGCAGGTGCGTGATCTGCTTCAGGTGGTCCTGAATGTGCAGTAGCTTCGACAACTGCTCGTCGGCACGTACCATGGCCGCGGCCGGCTTGAAGCTGTTGTTCGCCACCTCGAGCGTCGGGGCCAGGATCAGCAGCTCGGAGTAGTGCCGCCAATTGATGATCAGCGCGGTGACCATGATGCCGGCGGCGATCGTCGACTTCGCGTTCTTCTTGCTGATCAGCAGGAAGAACTCGCGGATCAGCCGCCGGCCGCTTTCGGCATCGTAGGCGCCGAAGATCGCGCCGACGAAGTCGAACACCCAAGGCTCGCACGCTTCTCCGAAGGTCGGCTGCCCGGGCGCATCGACGATGCGCAGCGACTTGAAGACGCGCAGCGCATCCTCGGCTTCCGCCGGGAACAGCGCGCCGCACGGGATCAGCGACTGCCGCTGCAGGATCCGTTCTGCCCAATCGGGGCAGGCGGTCGACCACTCAGCCGCTGCGAACATCAGCCATCCAGCCGCTTCGGCCCGGGCCGCGGCGCATAGATGCCTTCGACGCCCGCTGCCGCCAGCTTGCGCTGTTCCTTCTTGCCCATCGGCTCAGGCTGCTTGGGCTCGCGCCGCACCGTCTCGGAGAGCGCCGCCAGGTCAAGCCTGGCGAGCTGCCGGTCGAGTTCCTTCATCGCGCTCACGTCGCCGGCGAGCACCTTGGTGAAGAGCGCTGCACGGCGGGTGGCGTCGAGCTGCAGGCGGGCGACCAGGCGCTGCCGCAGCTCTGTCAAATAATGCTTGCGCAGCGTCGGCCGCGACACGCCGATCGACTGCGCGATCTGCTCGTCGGTGCAGCCGAACACCAGCATCATCATGATTTTGTTGCGGTTTTCAGCAGTCGGCACATGCTCGGGCCGACCCGCCCTGGTGCGTGGCTCCACAATGGGCCAGCCCAGCAGGTCCAAATTCTCGCCCATCAGAAAAAAATCTCCGCATGAGGGGGGCGCCGGTGCGGCGCCGAGCCCCTTTCCAGACTTTCGACCGCCCCCCTATCGACCCAAGGCGGCACGCTCCTCGGACTGGATCAGCCCGTCGTGCACTTCCTTGGCCACTGTCTCGAGGTTGGCGAGGTCCCAGAACAGCGCCGGGTCGCCCTTGTGCGGCACCTTGTGGTTGGCGACCGGACTGTTCGGCGCCGGGTACTTGCCGATGCACATCACGCCCGATCGCTGGCACACGAAGCCGTCGCGGATGAACACCGCCATCCGCAGCTTCCGCCACCGTTCGGTCTGATACCAGGCCCGCCACGGCGCCATCACCGTGCGCGCCCTGTCCGCCGCCTTCTCGTCGCCAGGAGCGAACCCGAGCCGCGGCTTGAGGGTGCCGAGACGGGCGGGCAGCGCCTTCAGCCTCGCCATCGGCACCCCATAATGCAAACGCCCCAGCGCTGAGCCGGGGCGTATCTCGCTGGCGTGCTTCGCCATGCTGCGCTTTTCGTGCGCCGATTGCCCCGATTCGTCAACGGCCCCAACGGCGTCCGGGCACAACTATCCGACCGTTGAACTGCACCGGTCGCTCCCCCGGGGCCGCCCGCATCGCCACCCGATGCCGGGCATGGGCGGCGCCATAGCCGAAATGCTCCACCAGCTCGTCGACAGCATCGAGCACGGCGCGCCGGGCCCGCGCCTGCGCCGCGCCGCCATCGTCTCCGTCGATCGCCCTCGCCAGTTCGCGCATCGAGGCATCGTGGCAGACCACGCGCTCGACCAGCAGCGACCGCCCCAGCCCCAAGGCCTGCACCGCCAGCCGGTATTCGCGCCGCGCCTCGTCGCCCATCGAGAGCACCAGGTCCACCGGTCCGGCCGAGGTATCCACCCGCACGGCGGTGTAGTCGATCGCCTTTGCCCCGCCGATCTGGATGCGATCGTAGAGGCCGCGATAGCGGGCGGCTGCTAGCACCTGCGCATCGGTGCGATCCTTGATGCGAGCCAGGCCGCCCACCAACGTGGTGAGCTTCACGTCGGCCAGGATCTTGCCCGGCGGCACATCGTCCCGAGGCGGCACCCAGCCGCGCTCCAGCCGCCGCAGCCGCAGCATCCGGCGATGCTCGAGCTCGGCCGGTGTGAGCATCGGGTCGTCGACCTGCCGCTGCGCGATGATATCCTCAACCATTCGAAAGCCCCTTTTCCGCCGCCCTGCCCTAACCTGCCGCCGTTGCCGCTGCCGGCGGTCCCGGCCCGAGGCCATCGAGGATCACCGCGATGCCGGCGCCCCGCTCCCGCACCTCGGCGACAACGGCCGCCTCGAGCAGCTCGGCGCCGATATCCGCCCGTGTCCGTTCGGCGAAGCGCGGCGGGAAGCGCGCCAGATGCCGGTTGAGCGCCTGCATCACCCTGAGCCCCGCCTGTTCCCGGGCGATCGCAGCGGGCTGGGGAGGCACGGCGGCCCCGCCGCCATCGATCACCACCGGCAGCATCATTTCACGCTGCCGCCGATCCGGCTCACGCCCCCGCTGAACCTTCCTCGGTATCGCTGAGGTATGAATCTTCTTCTGGGTTTGGGGGACAATATTGTCCGGCGAGTCCGACTGCGCCTCGCCAATGCGGACTCCTCCACCCGCCTCGAACCGGGCCACCACTTCCGCCAGCCGCTCCCACTGCGGGAAGTAGGCATTGGCGTGCCGCAGGCCGGCGTGGGCGGCGACGCGCAGCAGGCCGGCCGTGCAGAGCTCGTCGATGGCGCGGCGGATATGGCGCCGGGGATCCTTGCCCGTCCGGCCGAGCCGGAGGGCGATGTAGTCGATGCCCGGATGGCAGCGCAGCGTCTCCGCATTGCAGAAGTCGAGCAGCGCGGCGAGCACTTCCTGGGCGTTCTGGGTCAGGCCGCAGAGCGGCACCGCCTTGCGCGCCATCGCGAGCTTGACGCGGGGATGGTCGCGCCCCTCCGCCGTGGTCGGCACGACCGCGGCACGAGTCCGACTGGAGTCCGACTGCACCGGTAACCCGGACTCTACCTGTCCGACTGTGACCGGGGCACGCGCCGCACGTCGAGCCGCCCGCTTCGCCCGTGCGGCATCGCGATCGGCGATGATCATGGCGACGAGCTGCCGGGCGGAAACGCCCTGCGCCACGGCCTCGAGGAGAGCGGCATCCGAGATCATTCCGCCGCCTCCAGCAGGCTCAGTTGCTCGTTGCGCTTGCCCTCGCGCTCGAGGGCCGCCATGCAGCGGGGATTGACCCACAGCACCTCGGTGCGTGGCCGAGCGCCATCGGCGAGTGCCTGTCGCTCGAAGCGGCACCAGTCGAAGAGCGCCCGGTCGTAGGTATCGTGGTGGTAGCCCGAGAGCACCACCATGCCGTCGATCTCGCGGATCCGCGCGAGCAGCTGCTCGTGGTCAGCATCCGTCATCTCGTGGGTGTAGCCGTGCACCGCGGCGCGGCCATTGGCCATCGAGGTGCGCGTCGAGATGATGTAGGGCGGGTCGAGGAAGTAGAGCGTGTCCGGCCCATCGGTTCGGTCGAACAGGTCGACAGCCGGGCGCTGCTCGATCAGCACGCCGCGCAGACGCTCAGTGAACACGCTGATCAGCTGGTGGAACGTACCCCACTCCCGCGACGGGAAAGCATCCGCGCCGCCGGTCAGAGCCGCCCTGAAGCCGGTACGGCAGGTGCGGGTGATCGAGTCCGAGCCGAACCCCATGAAGCTCCGGACGATCGTCTTGTGCGCGGCATCGATATCGTCCGCCGGCGGCTCGTAGCTGAGGTCGAACTCCGCGCGGGCGTAGGGGGTCAGCTCGAGGCGGCGCGCCAGCTCGGCGGCCTTGGCCGGGTCGCGCAGCACGCGGAACACGTTGACCACCGTCGCGTCTAGATCGTTGTAGACCTCGGCATGGGCGCGCGGTTTCCGCAGCAGCACGCTGGCCGCGCCCCCGAACGGCTCGACATAGACCCGGTGGCGGGGAAAGAACGAAATGATCCACGGCGCCAGCAGCCACTTGCCACCATGCCACCGCAACACCGGCCGG
>JAEYTN010000352.1 GCA_023433985.1 Pseudomonadota bacterium
GGCGATGGGTTGCACGTCGAGGATTTCCTGCACCAGCTCGACGGGCGCGGCGAACAGTTCGCCATGCAGCCCCAGGGTAACGTATTGCGCCTTTTCGGCCATTGCTTCCTCCGTCTTCTGACGCCGAAGGGGCCGCGACGGATCGCGGCCCCGATTGTCGTCAGGCGGCCCCGCGGCGGGTGAACTCGGCGTCGAGCTCGTCGTGGTGCTCGTCGAGGTCGAGGTCGAAGCCGCCGGAGCTGGCGCGACGCGCGGGCTTGCGTGCGAGGTGAGGCGACTTCGCCATGATCTCCTCGCGCAGGTGCGCGACCTTGGCGCGTCCCGGAGCGCGATCGTTGGCCGCCTCAACCTGCAGCTGGCCGGCATCGATGCGGAAGTAGCTGATCGCCGCCTGCAACTGCTCGGCCTGGCTGGCCAGTTCCTCGGAGGTAGCCGACATTTCTTCGGCGGCCGAGGTGTTCTGCTGGGTCACCTTGTCGAGCTGCTGGATGGCGGTGTTGATCTGCGCGGCGCCGGCATTCTGCTCGCGCGAGCCGGCGGAGATTTCCTCCACCAGCTCGGCGGTGCGCTGGATATCGGGGACGAGCTTGCTCAGCATGTCGCCGGCAGAGCGCGCCGCCTTCACGGTGTCGGTCGAAAGGGTCGAAATCTCGGCTGCGGCAGCCTGGCTGCGTTCGGCGAGCTTGCGCACTTCCGACGCCACGACGGCGAAGCCACGGCCATGCTCGCCAGCGCGGGCCGCCTCGACGGCAGCGTTCAGCGCGAGGAGGTCGGTCTGGCGGGCGATCTCCTGCACGACCATGATCTTCTCGGCGATGGTCTGCATCGCGTCCACCGCCTTGCCCACCGCCTCGCCCGAGGCATTGGCGTCGGCAGCGGACTGCCGCGCGATGCGCTCGGTCTGCGTGGCGTTGTCGGCGGACTGCTTGATGGTGGCGGCCATTTCTTCCATCGAGGCCGACGCTTCCTCGGTGGAGGAAGCCTGCTCGGTGGCGCCTTGGCTCAGCTGCTCGGCGGTGGCCGAGAGCTCCTGGCTGCCAGAGGCGACGTTGCGTGCCGCCGAAGTGACCTCGCTCACCACTTCGCGCAGCTTGCGGGTCATGGAGTTGAGCGCGTCGATGACGTCCTTGATCTCGTCGTTGGACTTCACCTTGGCCTCGGCATTGAGGTCGCCGCCGGCAACGGCATTGGCGAGCCCGAGGGCGGCCGCCAGGGACTTGCTGATCGTCATGATCATCCACAGCGCCGCAGCGGCGGCGATAACCACGGAGCCGACGAGCAGGCTGAGCAGCAGCGTCATCGAGAACTCATAGAGCCCCCTGGCCTCGTCGTCGGCCGCGTTGAGCAGTTCCTTGTTGCGGTCGATCATGCGGTCGAGCACGTCGTCGGCGGCGCGACCGAGCTCGGCGGCACGTTCGGCCGACTGGGTGGCGTTGAAGTCGCCGCGCCTGATCGATACGTCCACGGCGCGATCCATGGCCGGCACGAGCGCGTCGTAGGCCTGGCGGGCGGCAACGAGGAGCGCCGTTTCCGATGGCGGCACGCTGCGCTCGAGGGTCGCGAACAGCTGGGCGAGAGCCTGGATGCCGGCCTTGTAGTCGGCATACCACTCGTCCTGCTTGGCCGGCAGGTCGGAGGCGAGCAGCACGTTGCGCTGCTGGCGGAAGGCGTCGGTGATGGTCCGGAAGCCCTCGGAGGCCGCCTTGTAGGCCGGAAAGGCCGAGAGGTCGCCGGCGATCACCCGGTTGCCCAGGGCGGTGATCAGGGCGCCCATGGTCTCCTCGACCTCGCCGAGGGCCGAGCTGCCGTCGGTAGTGGTGATCTGCAGCGCCTCGGTGTCGGTATTGAGGGTGGCCAGGGTCTGCGCCTCGGCAACCGCCGTCTTGTAGGCGGCGAGCGCGGCGGAGAAATCGTCGAGCAGGCCGCGGATCTCGGCGTCCTTCACGCCTTCATCCAGCAGGGCGTAGTCGGTCTCGACCAGCTTCAGCTCCTCGCCGATCTGGCCGACATACTGCTGAATCTGTGCCGTGTCGTCCGACATGATCATGTCCCGCATGCGCGAGCCGGCCGCTTCCACCGCGGTCTGCATGTCCTGCATCACCAGCGTGTTGGCAGAGCGGACGTTGACGATGGTGTCGAGGGACTGATTGAGCTTGTCTAGGTTCTGTATGGCAATGAACATGCTCACCGCCGACATGACGGTGATGGCTCCGAATACGGCAGCCAGTTTTGCCTTTATGGTCAATCTCACGACGCTATCCTTTCGTCTGCGGCACTAGCCGGGACGCTTCTGCGCCCCTGGGTTTCGAAAATACGGTTGAGGTCCGGAATGATGATGAAGCTGCCCTGGCGCTTGCCGATGCCGCGCACATAGTCGGGCCGCCAGCGCATGCCGACGCGCGGCGCTTCCTCGATGGCGGCGGGCTCGATATCCGTAACGTCGTAGACCTTGTCGGCGAGGATGCCGACCACGGTGGGCTCACCGTCGATCTCGGTTTCGACCACGACGATGCGGGTGTCGTGGTCGGCCTCGGCGCGGTGCATGCCGAAGGCCACCTTGAAGTCGGCGAGCGGCACGACGCGGCCGCGGACATTGATCAGGCCAGCCGCGAACGGCGAGGCGTTGGGTACTTCGGTGACGGGCACGAGGTCGAGGATCTCGCGCACGCTCTCGGCTTCGATGGCGAAAAGCTCGTCCTCGAGGCGGAGGGTCAGGGCGCGCATCGGTGCGGTCGGCTTCATGCTGCCCTCCCCAGATGCTGTTCCTGCGGTTGACCGTAGGAGACGAGGTGCGCGGTATCGAGGACGAGCGCCACGGTGCCGTCGCCCAGGATGGTGGCGCCCGAGAAGCTCTCGAGTTCCGAGTGCAGCTTCGAGAGCTGCTTGATGACGGTCTGGGTGTTGCCGATGATCTGGTCGACGACGAGCCCCACCCTGCCCTCGCCCGAGGAGACGATGACGACCTTTTGGTGGCCATCGGCCTCGCCCGACGTGCCGAACACCTCGCGCAGGCGCAGGAAGGGCACGAGCGAACCGCGGATATCGAGGAACGAGCGGCCGCGCGAGGCGGTATCGGCGGAAGCGGGCAGCTCCACGCATTCCTCGACCGCCGAGAGCGGGATGGAGTAGCGGCCATTGCCGACCCGCACCAGCATGCCTTCGATGATGGCGAGGGTCAGCGGCAGGCGCAGGGTCGCCGTTGTGCCCTCGCCGGGGACGGTGGAGAGCTCGATCTTGCCGCGGAGGCCATCGATGGTGCGCTTCACCACATCCATGCCGACGCCGCGGCCGGAGAGCGAGGTGACTTCCTTTGCGGTCGAGAAGCCGGGCGCGAAGATCAACTGGAACAACTCCGGATCGGAGATGCGCTGCTCGGGCGTGAGCAGGCCCTGTTCCTCTGCCTTGGCGCGGATGCGGGCGGGGTTGAGGCCGGCGCCGTCGTCGCTGACGGAGATCGTAACCTCGGCGCCGGCATAGACGGCGGAGAGGCGAACGGTACCCTTCACCGGCTTGCCGGCTTTCCGCCGCGCCTCGGCGTCCTCGAGGCCGTGGTCGACGGCATTGCGGATGAGGTGCACGAGCGGATCGGCGAGGCGCTCGATCATGGTCTTGTCGAGCTCGGTTTCCTCACCCGACGTGATGAACTCGATCCCCTTGCCGAGGTCGTGGCTCAGGTCGTGGACCAGCCGGCGGAAGCGGGAGAAGAGCGAGCCGATGGGCACCATGCGGATGCCCATCGTGGTGTCGCGGAGGCCGGAGGAGAGGCGTTCCAGCTCCTCGGCCACGGTCGTGAGGTTGGGGTCGGCGCTCTGCGCCGCCATCTGCGACAGGCGAGCCTGGGCGATGACGAGTTCGCCCACCCGGTCCATCAGCTCGTCGAGACGCTCGGCGGCGACGCGGAGCGATGTGCCGGCGGCGACGATGTTGCGGTCGGCCCGGTCCGGGTCGGATTCGCGGGTCGGTGCCGATGAGGCTTCGGGTTCGTCCGCTTCGGCAGCGCGCTCTGCCATCTGCGGCTCGGCGTCGGCCAGCGGCTCGATCGAGAGCTCCATGCCGTCCTTGAGGAACAGGAAGACGTCGTCGAGGGCGGCGGTCGGGTCGGGATGGGTGAGGTCGACCTGCCAGCCGAGATAGCTCGCTTCGAGGTCGATGACATCGAGCGTGGGCACCGCGTCGGTGAGCGCGGTGATCTCGCAGGGCCCGAGTTCGGCGATCTCGCCCAGCAGCAACACCGGGTTGGTGCCGTAGAGCAGCGCGTCGGACGGCAGCCGGAAGCGGATGCGCCAGCGGGACACGGCGGCAGGGCCGGGCTCCGGCTCCGCCGCTGCTTTCGCCGCTGGCACCGGCGAGACCGGGAAGCGGTCGGGCTCGACCAGGGTGCGCAGCGCCGCGAGGATCGGCTCGCCCCCCTCCGTCGCGCCGTCGCCCTCTTCGATCAGCGCGTGAACGTGGTCCTTGGCGTCGAGGGCGATGGCGACGAGCTCGACCGTGACGGGCGAGTGGCCCTTGCGGACGCGGTCGAACGCGGTCTCGAACTCATGCACGAAGGCGGCGACCTCGGTGAAGCCGAACATCGCGCCCGAACCCTTGATGGTGTGGAGCGCGCGGAAGACGGAATTGACGAGGTCGGCGTCGGCGGGGTTCTGCTCGAGATCGAGCAGGCCCTGCTCCAGCTGCTCGAGCAGTTCGCGCGCTTCCTGGCGGAAGGTGTCGGCCGGGTCGGAACTCATGCGCCGGTCACCTTCTTGATGACGGCGAGCAACTGGTCCTGCTTGAAGGGCTTCACGATCCAGCCGGTGGCGCCTGACTCGCGCGCCTGGCGCTTCAATTCGTCGTCGGATTCGG
>JAEYTN010000398.1 GCA_023433985.1 Pseudomonadota bacterium
AACAAGGCCACGAAGTCTCAGGACTGATTCAGCCCGGGGTTCCGGGCGACCACAGGCGCCACGGCGCCGAAACCGAGGAGTGACTGCAAATGATGAAGCGCTACAAGGTCCGCGTGACCACGGCGGCGGACGGCACGGCTACGGCCTTCACCCCGCAGGTCAAGGGCAAGCTCCACCAGATCGAGTACGTGAAGACCGATTATGCCGACGGCGTCGACTTCACCATCACCGGCGAGAAGACCGGCATCGGCTTGTGGACCGAGAGCAACGTCAACGCTTCGGCCGTTCGCGCCCCGCGCCAGCCCACCCATTCGCAGGTCGGCGCCGCGCTGCTCTACGCCTCCGGCGGCACGGCCGTGGCCGACAAGGTCGCGATCGCGGCTGACCGCATCAAGATCGTGCTGGCCCAAGGTGGCAACGCCAAGGTCGGCGACTTTCACTTCCTCATCGAGGAATAGGCCTCGATGTACGCCCCCGTCCTCGTCACGCCCCCGGCCGACCTGCTCGACCGCGAAACCGTCAAGGCGCACCTGCGCCTCGACGGCAGCGACGAGGATGGGCTCGTCGATGGGCTGATCGCTGCGGCGACCACGCACCTCGACGGCTACAGCGGCGTGCTCGGCCGCGCCCTGGTGACGCAGACCTGGCAGGTATCGGTCGACGACTTCGACCGTTGCATCCGCCTGCCGATGCCGGCGAGCACGATCGCCAGCGTCAAGTGGCGCAACGAGGCGGGCCAGCTCGCCACGGTGGCGGGAGCCGACTACGACCTGCGGACCGACGCCCGCGGCTCTTACCTCCGTTTCAAGGACGACTACAGTTACCCGACCGACCTTGCCGAGACGCAGGCGGTCGCCGTCGAGTTCACCGCCGGCTACGGCACGCCCGACCAGGTGCCGGCGGCGATCCGCCAGGCGGCGCTGCTGCTCGTCGGGCACTGGTACGCCAACCGCGAGGCGGTGAACGTCGGCAACATCACCACGGCGCTGCCCTTCGCGGTTGAAGCGCTGCTCGCCCCCTTCAGGCGTACCGCCTAACGGAGACCCAGATGGCCCTTGCACAGATCCTCGCCGTGGGCACCACGGCGACCAGCTCCAGCGACGTGACGGTGGCGAACGGCGCCTCGCTCGCCGTCTGCCTCAAGGATGCCGCCGGCCCGCGGGTCGGCATCGGTGCCCTGGTGCACATCGAGATGAAGGACGATGCCGGCCAGTACTTCCGGGTCGGCCAGCTCAACGCGCAGAACCCGGCGGCGGTGATCGACGGCGGCGGCACCTACCGGTTCACCCGGTCGGCCGGCGTCTCGTGCGGGGTGTTCCAGGGTGCCTAAGGCGATCCTGCGCGAGGTGGTGCGCCCGCTGCTGCGACCCCTGGTAAAGCGCATGCCGGCGCTCGCCCCTGCAACGGGCGTGCGTGTCGTCACGCCTCTGCAGTTCGGTGCCACGGGCAGCATGGACGATGACGACAGCGCTGCCATTCAGGCGGCGCTCGATAGCGGTCACCGCGTGCTGATTGACCGGCCCTATCGGCACCTCAGCAAGTTGATCTGGCCCGCGTACACGCACATCCTGACCACCGATCCCGTTCAGTCTTGCCTCGTGGCGGACATGGGAACTGGTCTCTCCGATGAGATTGGCGGTGGACTGGTCATCGAAGGGCCGGGCCTGCGGTTCAAGTCACTGGCCTATCAGGCGTCGAGCCTGGCGAACAACGCCAACTGGGACTTGTTTGCGCGCACCCCACGACTGGTCGGCGGTGATGCTCGGATATCGGCCATTTATCTAGAGGACCTGGCCGGGGGACTCGACGTCGACGACGAGTCCAACATCCTGATCGAGTACATCCACGGCAAGAACCTCCGCACCCGGTATGGCTGGGGATCGGTGCTTCATGCACACGGGTCGCTCGGCGGCGAAGTGGTGCTTGCCGAGGCGGAGGACTGCGACCGGTTCATGGAGCCGGAGGACGGGTCGAAAAACTGGACCTTCCATGGGGGCGATGTCTCACGCATCTATCCACCTGGGTACACCGGCCAGCCAGCGGACGGCACCGGCAGCACCAGCTACGACACCGGCTCCTTCATCCTCAGCGCTCACTCGCACAGCGGCGAGGGCGGATGCGACAACATCGTCTATCGGAACTTCACGGTTCGCGAGAGTCTCGGCGCGGTGCGCGTGGAGCGCTCAGGCAGCAGCGACCCTGCGGACCTCTGCACCAACATCACCTTCGAAAACATCACGGTGGAAAGCCCGAAGCGCGTGAACCGCTCGGCCTTTGGCGGCGGGGCGGCTATCAATTTCACCCCCTTCCACCTCCAGGGAGGCGAGGTGGATGTGCTTGGCTGCAGGATCACCGGCACGGGCGAGAGTCAAATCTCCCGTATCGTGCACGCGGTGGCGGGCGGAGAAAACATCAACATCGACGACTTCACCGCGGACGCAAACTCGTATCACGGCCGGTTGGTGCAGCTCGCGGCGCCGAACTCGACCTTCCAGAACTCGACGGTTGGTCAGCAGGCAGGCTCGAGCACCGCGGTGCTGATCGATGTGGACGCCAACGGCTGCAAGGTGCTGAACAACGAGCTGAACGGGCCGAAGTACCACAGCTACCTGTACGACTTCGCCAGCGGCACGTCGGGCTGTGAGCGGAAGGGCAACAGCTACACGCCGCCGGCTTCCAACCCGCCGGCAGCGATCGTCAACTACAACGGTACAACGGTCGACGAGACGGGCGGGAATGATGACGCTTAGGAGCGAGAATTTTCAACGGCCTTCTGCAAGTACGCGATCGAGTTCAGGTCGTATTCCTGCACCCTGAGGCGTTCGATTGTGTCAAGCTCCGTCGACAGTTCGATTGCGCGGCGAGCGAGTGCGGCAGCTTGTTCGACAAGGATGCACGCCTCGCCAGCGTAGTGAACCCATCCCCCCGCCGCCGTGAGCGGTGCCAGTCCCGCGGCGAACGCAGAAAAGCGCGAGATCGAGTCACGATGCTGCACCTGATCGATTCCCTCGGCGTATGTGGCAAAGCCAACGGTTGGACCGTGGTCCCACTCCTTTGTGGTGAAGAAGGCCGGCAGCATCATGATTGCTTCGCCGATGGTTCTGAGTTCATCAACTGTCCTTTGGAACTCGGCCAGCCGGGCAGTCTTTTCGGCTCTGCTCTGCGCAAGGCGCTGCGAACGAAACTCGAGCGCTTGGATGTAGAGGGTGGCGAAAAGTAAGACCCAGGCGGCAGGAGAAAAAATGCCGGCGAGGGTATCGCCCCACTCGTTCGGGGCCATGTGGGCACCTATGACGCCCGATACCAGAATGCCGGCAACTACCAGCACGGCGGAGAGGCCAATTGCGAATGCGAGGATGACGCCTTGCCTCTCGTAGAAAGGACGATCGCTAGGTTCAGTCATCTCTTTTTGAGGCCCCTCGGCGATAGAATGCGCCCATGATGTGCTGACACTTAGTGCAGAACGCAAGCCACCCCCACGCCCGTTTAGCGAAAGAGCGTCAGTGGGGCTGACGTACGACCTATGCGACCCGCTGCAAATTTGCAGCGGCTGAGGTTCCAGGCTCGCTGCGGCGGGCCTTTTTCGTTCCAACATCGCAGGAGACTTAGATGGCTGACATCTCGATCACGGCGGCCAACGTCGTGCCCGGCAGCAACTCCAACCAGGTGGTCGGCCTTGCCGGCGAAACGATCGCCCAGGGCAAGGTGGTGTACAGGAGTTCGACGACGGGCAAGTGGATGCTTGCCGACTCGAATGCCGGCACCGCCGAGGCCCGCGGCTCCGACGTGAGCAATGTCGGTATCGCACTCACCGGCTCGTCGCTGAACCAGCCTATCGTGGTGCACAAGTCGGGCGACCTGACCGTGGGGGCGACGATGACGGCCGGCATCCCCTACTTCCTCAGCGACACGCCGGGCGGCATCTGCCCGATCGCCGATGTGGGCTCGGGCGAGTATGTGGTGCAGCTCGGCATCTCGACCTCCACCACGGTCCTGGCCGTGGCGCCCAAGTATACCGGCGTCTCCAACTAGAGCCGCCGCCATGAAGGTGCGCTTTACTGCCGACTTCGACTGGTCCCCCGCCGCATTCAAGGGCACGGTCACGACGGCCTACAAGGCCGGGCAGACGTGCACCGTGACGCGCGAATGCGCCGACGCGGCGGTCGAGGCCGGCAAGGGTGAGATTGTCAAGGATCGCCGTGGCGCGGCCGGAGAGGGCGCATGACGGGCGCCGGGGACCTGCGCGAGCGCGTGGTGTTCGAAAGCCGCTCGGCGAGCAGCGACGGGGCGGGCGGCACGACCACGGCGTGGGCCGACCAGTTCACCCGCTGGGCGCAGTACATTCACCTCAGGAGCGGCGAGGCAGTGTTGGCCGGGCGCCTCGCCGGCAAGCACAGCCAGGTGGTGAAGGTGCGCGCCGATTCCGCGACGCGGACAATCACAACGGACTGGCGGCTGCGGGACCGGCGGACGGGCCGGGTGTTCAACATCCGCGATATCACCCACACGCCCGATCGCGCCTTCATCGAGCTGCTGTGCGAAAGCGGGGTGGCGACGTGACGTTGCCCCGCGCCCTGGCCCGGCCAACCGCTTCGGGGGCCCCATGAAAATCAAGAACCGCGAGAGGCTGCGGAAGAAGATCGGCCGGCTGCCGGGCGCGGTGCGCAAGGAACTGATGGCCGCCCTGGTGGCCAGCGGCCGCGAGATCAACGACCTGCAGCGGCGCTTCGTGCCGCGCGACGATGGCGAGCTCGCGGGCACGATCGACATGATCGAGAAGCCCGAGGACCTGAAGGTGGTGCTGGTGGCGGGCGGCCCGGAGACGACCCGGCCGGTACGCGAGGGCGCCGACGCCGAGTACGACTATGCCTTCGCCCAGGAGTTCGGAACGCAGGAGATGCCGGCGAACCCGTTCTTCTTTCCCGGCTATCGGCTCGGCAAGAAGCGAGCCAAGTCGCGCGTCAGCCGCGCGATCACCAAGGCGGCAAAGCGCGTGGCAGGCGTGGCATGATGATCGGTGACCTGCTGCAGCGTGCGCAGTTCGCCGCCCTCAGCGCGGCGCAACTCAGGGCCTACGACACCCCGCCGGCGGATGCAGAGTTCCCCTACGTGACGATCGGCGACGAGCAGATCGTCGACGACGGCAGCGCCTGCGGCGCGGCCTGGGAAGTGTTTGCCGACGTGCATGTGTGGTCGCGGGCGGTGAGCGGGAGCCGCTCGGAACTGAAGACGCTGATGGCCCAGATCGAGCCGTTGCTTGGCGGGCTCAGCCTGCCCGGCTTCCGCGTCGTGGTGCAACACCTGCAGACCGCCCGCGCGCTGAACGACCCGGACGGCCTGACGAAGCATGGCGTGATGACCTTCCGCTACCTGATCGACCCCGCGTAACCCCCAACCCCACGGAGACCGCCCCATGGCCGGCGAAATGAAGACCATCAACGGCGAGCAGCTGCTGATCCAGATCGGCGACGGCGCATCGCCCGAGACCTTTGCGCATGACTGCCTGATCAATACCGAGCGCGGCATCCAGTTCGCGGCGGACATGCAGGAGTTCGTCATCCCGAACTGCCTGGCGCCCGAGGATCCTGCGTGGAAGGAAACCACCAAGGACGGCCTGTCGGCGACGATCCCGGGCGCCGGCATGGTGCACACCTCCAGCCTCGAGACGTGGTTCAACTGGTTCACCAGCAAGAACACCAAGAACCTGCGTGTAAACGCCAACGTGGCCGGCGCCGATGGCGGCGGCTACTGGGCCGGCGCCTTCCACCTCAGCGCCTTCGAGATCACCGGCACCCGCAAGGAAAAGGCGACGGTCTCGGTAACGCTGGTGTCGAGCGGCACCGTCAGCTGGACGGACAACGCGTGAACCGGCACGCGGCGGTCGAGCTCGACTGGGGGGACGGCACCTACACGTTCCGGCTCGGGCTCGGCGAACTCGAAGAGCTCGAGGAAAAGCGCGACCTCTCGATCTTCACCCTGGCGGCGCGGCTGTCGCCTGAGGTGCGGGCGGCGCGGCTGCTCGACATTCGCGAGACGCTGCGCCTTGGCCTGATCGGCGGCGGCACCAAGCCGACCGACGCGCTGGCCCTAGTCCGGCGCTACGTCGACGAGCGGCCGCTCGACGAGAACCGTGATGTGGCCTACTCGGTGGCGCTCGCGGCGATTGCGCGGGTGCATCCCGGCGAGCTGGGCGAAGAGCCGGGGGAAGCGGAAGCGGCGGAGCAAAACGGCTCGACTTCGCCGCCATCTACACCGGAGCCGCACTGATGGGGCTGGTCGACCCGGGCAGCCTGTCGCTCGGGCAGTATGCCGCCATCACGCGTGGGTGGGCCAGGGCGCGCGGGCAGGCGAAGCTCGCGGCGCCGAGCGAAGACGAGTTCGATGCGGCCGTGATGCTCAAGCGCGGCGTCGCCGCCTAGCGTCCCTCGATGCGGCCGAGGCGGTCGAGCAGCGACCCCAGCCCGATCATGATCACCCCGCCGACGACGGCGGTGACCACGATGCCTAGCTGGATGTCGGTGACTGTGCTGGTCACCCCCACGTAGCCGGCGAAGCACAGGCTCAACAGCCCGCAGATCGTCATGAACAGTCCCATGCGCCCCTCCATTCGGGGGGATGCTAATCCCCCAGCCGGAGGGTCCGCAACTTGCCGATTGAAGTCGAACGGCTGATCGCGACCCTCGAGGCGCGGCTCGACAAGTTCGAGAAGGCGCTGGCGAAGGCTTCCGGCACCTCGGACAAGCAGTTCAAGAAGATCGAGGACCGCGGCAAGAAGATGGAGCGCACGCTCGCCGGGCTGGGGGCGGCGGGGTTCAAGGGGCTGGCATCGGGTGCACTGGGAGCGCTCGCGCCGATCCTCAGCGTGGCGGCCGCGATCCAGGGCACGAAGACGGCGCTGGCCGAGTTCGGCGATATCGCCGACAACGCCAAGGCCTCTGGCCTCGATGCCGAGTTCTTCCAGGGTCTAGCCTACCAGGCGCAACTGGGGGGCGTGGCGATCGACCAGCTGTCGGGATCGCTTGCCGCCTTCGCCAAGAACAGCGGCCTCGCCGTGGCCGGCAAGGGCCGCATGGTGACGGCGCTCAAGGCCCTGAACCCGGAGCTGCTGGAGAACCTCCGGGCGGCCACGTCGCAGGAACAGCGCATCAAGCTCGTCGCCGATGCGCTGGCCGCCGAGGCGGACGCCAGCAAGAAGGCCGCGATCGCCACTGCGGCCTTCGGCGACGCCGGGGCCAAGCTGGCCGACATCTTCTCGGGTGGTGCGGCCCAGATCGATGCCATGCAGAAGAAGGCGCAGGATCTCGGACTTGTCGTCGCGAACGACCTGATCGCGCGAGCCGACGAGCTGGGCGACGAGTTCGACACCACCACGAAGATCGTCGACCTGCAGCTCAAGCAGGCCCTGGTCAACCTCGGCCCGATCCTCGTCTGGCTCTCGGGCCTGGCGGGCGACCTGGGGGAGAACCTCGGCGGGTTGTTCGAGAAGACCAAGGCGACCGCCGACCGCTCGCTCCAATCGCTGACCGACCAGCTGAAAGAGCTGCGCACCATCCAGGAAAAGGCCGCATCGGGCGGAGCGCTCTCCAAGATGTGGGCGGAAAAGACCGATGTGTCGGGCCGCATCCGCGAGCTCGAGGCGGAAATCTTTCGCCGTGGCGATGAAGCCAGCAAGAGGGGGTTGGCGACCCTCAACGCCACCCCACCAGCCGGCGGGGACATTCCGACGCTCGACGAGATCGAGACCCGCGACAAGGCGGCGGCCGCCGCCATCAAGCAGGCCGAGTCGGTGCAGCAGCTCATCGCCGACCTGCAGTTCGAGCAGGTGATCGTCGGCAAGTCGGCGGAGGAACAGGACATCCTGAACACGCTGCGCCGGGCCGGGGTGGAAGCCACCAGTGCGCAGGGTCAGGAAATCCGCGCGCTGATCGAAAGCATCAATGCCGAAAAGGCTGCGCACGACGCGGTGAACGACAGCCTCGAGGCGCAGGCAGAACTGGCCGAGCAAGTCGGCCAGGCGCTGACGCAGGCGATGCGCGACGGCAAGGTCGAGGGGCAGGAGCTGCTCGGCATCCTCGTCGACGTGGCGCGCCAGATGGCGCTCGCGGGGCTTGGCAAGCTGAAGGAAGGCGGCGGTGGCAACATCTTCAGCAGCCTGTTGAGCGGACTCCTCGGTGGGTTCGCGACCGGCACGGCCAATACCGGCGGCCGGCGCGGGCAGGTGCGCGGCGTGGTGCACGGGCAGGAGGCGGTGATCCCGCTGCCGAGCGGCGGCGCCGTGCCGGTGGAGGTGAAGGCTGCGGGAGCGGGTGGCGGCAAGGTGGTGAACAACGTCTACAACTACGGCTCCGAAAAGGTGGAGACGCGGCAGAACCCGACCGGCGGTATCGACGTGATCGTCGGCGCGGTGGAGGAGCGCATCAAGGGCAACATGGCGCGCGGCAGATACCGCAGCGTCGGCGTCGACCCGGGAACGGTGCGGCGATGAGCACGATCGCATGGCCGGTGTCGCTGCCGCAATGCGCGCTGCGCGGCGTGCAGCGGGCATCACAGCCCAACGTGATCGAGTTCGGCACCGAGGTCGGTGAAGGCAAGGCCCGGCTCCGCTCGACCATGATCATCCAGCGGGTCACCGCATCGGTGGTGCTGACCGAAGCGCAGGCGCTGATCTTCGAGGACTTCTGGAACCATGACGTGGCCCAGGGTGCGTTGTCGTTCACGATGAACGACCCGCGGCGCGGCACGACGCACACCTGGCGCATCGAGGGCGGCTACAACCTGTCGGAGCAAGGCGGCAAGCAGGTGCTGACAATGACGCTGAAGAGGATCGGCTGATGCCTGTGAGCCAGGCGTACCGCGATGCGGCCTATCCGGCCGAGACCGGCGAGGTGTTCGCCACGCTGCTGACGATAACGCACCCAGACCTCGCCGAGCCGATCCTGCTGACGGATGCGGGCGAGGATATCACCTATGCGTCGGACCTGCTGGACGCCAGCGGCAATGTGGCGGCGGTGGCGGGGACGTACCTCAACGTACCGATCGAGGTGGTGCCGCCGGGGCAAAGCGACGAGCAGCCGCGAGGCAGCATCCGGGTGCCGAACGTCGACCAGTCGATCGGCGCCGTGATCGATGCCATCACCGACCCGCTGCAGCTCACCATCACGGTGGTGCTGATGAGCGACATGACGGACATCGTCGGCGGGCCGCACCAGATGCTCGAGCTTGCCGACGTGAGGGGTGATGCGCTCGTGGTGGAGGGAACGCTCAGCCGGCCGTCGCTGACGGTGGAGCCCTACCCCAAGCACTGGATCCGGGCGAGCGTGTTCAAGGCGGCTTTCAGGCTTTGATTTCTGTCGAGAATTACCTCCGCCTCGGCTTTCAGTCCGGCGGGCGGGCGCGGCCGCTCGTCGATTGCTGGGGGCTCTACCGGCTGATCGTCGGCGAGGTGCGGGGCATCTGGCTGGCGGAGTTCGACGGGGTGGAGGCGCCCAACCTGATCGCGCGCACCGCACGCCGGGAGGCGACGAGCTCGACCTGGATGCCGGTGCTGCCGGGGGCGGAGCAGCCGCTCGACGCGGTGCTGATGAGCGGGCTGCTGGGCGAAGGGCGGGACACGGTGCGGGCGCCGATCCATATCGGGTGCGTGATCGGGCCCGGCAGGTTGATCCATATCGACGAGGGTGGGGTGAAGGTGCAGGCGTTCCGCAACACTTCGACGATGCGCGCCACGCCCGAAGTGGCGAACCGGACGCGCGGCATCTTCCGACCGGCGGTGCTCGCATGAATGCGCTGGCTGTCCCCCGCTCTGGCATGCGCCAACCGCTTGGGGCCCCTGTGCGCGCCTTCACCGATCCGGTGCTCGGCTTCGCCGGGCCACCGATCCGGATCGACCGGCCGGAGCGCGCGACGCTGGCCGACCTGATCGCGCTCGTGCCGCTGCAGCGGGAATCGATCCGCCCGCACTTGCGCGTGCGGCTGGGTGGCGTGGTGATCGACCCGGCGCTCTATCACCGCGTGCTGCCGAAGCTCGACGCCCGCGTCGACATCGTGCTGCCGGCCCGGGGCGGAAAAAACGGCATCCTCGGGATGCTGGCGGTGATCGCGCTTGTCGGCGCATCGGTGTTCGTCGGTGCGGCCGGCCTGCCGTTCCTCGGCTCCGCCTTCGCCGCCGGCTCAGTGGGGGCGAACCTAGTCGCTGGCGGCCTGTCGCTCGCGGCCTCGCTGCTGCTGCAGGGGCTGAACACCCCGCAACAGGGGAACAGTTCGGCGAGCCGGGAGATCGGGGTCGCCTCGGCGCAGAATGCCTTCGAGCCCGGCGCCTACCTGCAGCGTGTCGCCGGCACCCGGCGGGTGACGCCCCAGATGGTGATGCCGCCCTATTCACGGCTCGACGGCGACGACCAGATCGTGACGGCGGTCTACGGTCTCGCCGGCCCGCATCAGATCTCGGGGCTCCGGGTCGGCACGGCCGATGCCGATGGCGCGGCCGACATCACCTACGAGGTGCGGGAAGGCTTTGCCGGCGACACTGCGCTGACGCTGGTGACCGACACGCGGATCGAGGTGCCGCTGAACCTGCGGCTCAGCCAGTTCCGGATGAAGTCGACGGGCGACAACACCAACGACATCGACACGACCATCTCGCCCTACCTGCCGCAATGGCACGGGATGGAGA
>JAEYTN010000438.1 GCA_023433985.1 Pseudomonadota bacterium
GCGGCACGCCCTCCTCGCCGAGCCAGCTTTCCGCCTGCCCATAGAGTTCCTTGAACACTGCCTCGGCGGCAGCCACGTCGATGGGGCCGGCCGTGGGCAAGGTGCGGCTGAACTCGGCCTTGAGGTCGGCCGCGAGCAGGCCTTCGGCGCACAGCACGCCGGGCGCCGGCGGGATCATCACCCGCGTGATGCCGAGCAGTTCGGCCAGCGCGCAACCATGCAGCGGGCCCGCGCCACCGAAGGGCACGAGCGTGAACTGACGCGGGTCGTGGCCACGTTCCACCGAGATGATCCGGACCGCGCCGACCATGTTGTTGTCGACGATGGCCAGGATGCCCCGGGCAGCTGCCTCGACCGGCAGGCCGAGGGGAGCGGCAACGTTCTCGACCACGGTGCGCGCCGCATCCGCATCGAGCCCCATGCGGCCGCCGAGAAGGCGGGCCGGGAGATGGCCCAGCACGACATGGGCGTCAGTGACGGTGGCCTGCGTGCCGCCATGGCCGTAGGCTGCGGGGCCTGGTCGGGCGCCGGCGCTCATGGGCCCGACCGACAGCGTGCCGTCGGCGACGGCGGCAATGGAGCCGCCGCCGGCGCCGATGGTGACCATATCGACCATGGGCAGCGGCAGCGGCCACTCGCCCACCTTGCCGGCTTGCGTGAGGCCGATCTTGCCGTCCTTGATGAGGCAGATGTCGGCGCTGGTGCCGCCGATATCGACGGTGATGATATCCTTGATGCCGCAGGCCTCGGCGACCGCGCGCGCGCCCACCACGCCGGCGGCGGGCCCGGACAATGCGGTCAGGGCTGGAGCCCGGCGGATGGTACCAGCTCCGGCAACGCCGCCGTTGGATTGCATCAGCAGCAGGGGCGCGGCAACGTTCTCGTCGGCAAGGCGCTGTTCGAGCCGGGCGACGTAGGTCGTCACCCCGGGCATCACCGACGCGTTGAGCACCGTTGTCAGCGAGCGTTCGTACTCGCGCACTTCGGGCAGCACGTCGGTCGAGGTGGTGACGGCGACGCCCGACAGGCGCTCGCGCAGGATTTCGGCCGTACGACGTTCATGCTCGGGGTTGGCGAAGGCGTGGATAAGGCAGACCGCAACGGCCTCGACCTCCATCTTTGCCAGGGCATCGGCGGCGGCATGCACGCTGGCTTCATCGAGCGGTTGGCCAACGGCGCCGCCGGCCAGGATGCGCTCGTCGATCTCGACCACGCGGGAGGGCGGGACCGGGCGGCGCGGCTTAATCCAGGTATAGAGGTTGGCGCTGCGCGGAATGTCCTGCCGGCCGATGGCCAGCACGTGGCGGAAGCCGCGCGTGGTGACCAAAGCGGCGCGCGCGCCCTTGTCCTCGAGGATCATGTTGGTGGCGATGGTGGTGCCGTGCAGCACCCGGGACAGGGCATGCGCCGGCTGGCCTGCATCGGCCAGCGCCAGCTTGATGCCAGTGAGGAACGCCTCGGACGGGTCGCTGGGCACGCTGGGCGTCTTGGCCCGCCAGATGCGGCCGCTGTCCTGATCGAGCAGGGCGATATCGGTGAAGGTGCCGCCGATATCGACGGCAACGGCGAAATTGGTCTCAGTTGAGGACATCGACATACTCATGGCGGTGGAAGTTGCCGACGACGAAACGGTCGGCACGCAGGGTCTCGGTGGCGGCAAGGTCGATGGCGTCATCGGCGATGACGACGCCATAGTGGCGACGTGCGGCCGCGGCGCTTACGAAGCCGCCCCGTACGTCCTCGAGCACGAGGTCGGCCGGACGGTCGTAGGGATGGCCGCTGCCGCCGCCACCGCCTGTCTCGATGCGCACCACGTCGCCCTTCTTCAGCATGTTGCCGTCGGACAGCGGATTGAGCAGCCGTTCGTCCGGGGTTCCGGGATTGACCAGCACGCGGCCTGAGCCGCCGGCCATGCCGCCGTTCATGCCCCAGGGCGGATTGGTGACACCGTCGAGCCGGCTGGCGAGCATCGCCTGGTCGGCTAGGACCTCGTACTCGCGCACCACGCCGCAGCCGCCGCGATAGCGGCCGGGGCCGCCGGAGTCCGTCACCACCCCGTAGGCTCGCATCCGGATGGGATAGCCCAGTTCGAGGAACTCGGCGGGGAAGTTCTCCTGCGCCACGAAGTACACCGCATCGATACCGTCGGCATTGGCGCGCGCGCCATAGCCGACGCCGATGCCGTCGGCGAGGAGGAAGCGCTTGGAGGTCCCCTCTGGCGTCGTATAGCTGCCGCGCAGCAGCGCGATCACATAGGCCGAGTGCGAAGCGGGGGCGCCGCCGCCGGCGACATTGACAAGGCCGTTCAGCGCCGAGAGCACACGCATCATGGTCATGCCCCGCATGCCGAGCGGTGCGGGGAAGCTCGGCTGCACCAGCGAGCCCTCGCGCAGGCGGACTTCATCGAGCGCTTGCGGGCCGCCCGCGTTGCAGACCTGCGAGGGATCGCCGCCCAGATAGTAGAGACCGAGCGCCATGCCGGGCACGCCGGCATTCATCAGGAGGTTCACGGGGCCCGGCGTCTGGTCGTCGCTGTCGGAGGCATCGAAGATGAAGCGGTCTTCGCCGTCACTGCCCCTTTCGCGCGTCAGCGAGAAGCGGATCTTCAGCGGTCCGTGTCCGTGCCCGTCGCTGTCGATGGCGTCCGTGAAGCTGCTGGTGCCGTACGGGAAGGTCTCGGCGAGCTTCTGGCGGACAAGGCGGCGGGTGCGCGCCAGCAGTTGCGCCAGCGCATCGGTCACCACGTTATGCCCGAAGCGCCCGAAGATTTCGGCCACGCGCACGCTGCCCAGCTCGACGCTCGCCATCAGCGCGCTCATGTCGCCGATGCTCTGCTCGGGGAAGCGCGAGTTGCGGTGGAAGATGTTGAGCGCGGCATGGTTGGTTTCGCCGGCCGTCACCAGCCGCATCGGCGGAACGATGATGCCTTCCTGGAAGATTTCGGTGGCGTCCGGGCTGATCGAACCGGGGCGCAGGCCGCCGATGTCGGCGAAATGCGCCCAGCTCATCACGAAGGCGCACAGCTTGCCGTCGTTGAACACCGGCGCGAGCAGCACCTGGTCGTTGGAATGCGAGACGGCGCCGCGCGAGGCGTAACAGTCATTGTACCAGTAGACGTCGCCCGGCTGCATGGTTTCGGCCGGGAAGCGCTCCAGCACGGGGCTCGTCACATCGCCGAAGATCGGCACGTTCGAGCCGACAGCCATGACGCCGTTGCCGTCGAACAACGCCGTATAGAAGTCCTTCTTCTCGCGAATGAACGCGGAGATCGCAGTGCGTTCGATCAGCGCTTCCATTTCGCGCTGCGCGGCGGAGATGGCACCGCGTACGATTTCGAGGGTTACCGGATCGCAGACACCAGCGGCGGCTGCCACCGGCGCAGCCGCCTCGTGCCGGTCGGCTGAATTGAGCATGTTGAAAGGCTCCTCTCGGGCAAAGTTCATCGGCTGCGCTGCGG
>JAEYTN010000464.1 GCA_023433985.1 Pseudomonadota bacterium
CCGGCCGGCTGCAGGTCCGGGCGCATCAGTGGATTTTCACCTTTCGGAGTCAGCCACTTCACTCGTCTCAAACATTGTCCGAGCGCTGGTTCTCAGCGCGCACTTTGCCTGCCGGAAAACGGGTCGAAGCCCGGTTGGAGGCCCCGACGTGCGACCGTCGAAAGCCACACAAATCGCATGCGAAATTTGGGCGGCTTCCCCCTCGGAGAGCGCATAAGGGCTGACGGCAGATTTCAGATGGCCGAAAACGCCCTGTTAAAGTGGCTGGCCACTTTAACGGTATTGCGCCTTGACCAGACTGCCACACAGTCTGGTCCTTCTGTGTGGTCGATTTCGCGGAAATCGAGGGAAACAGGCCCATTTTGTGTGGTCTTTGGGGGCCAAAAGCTGCCCTCGCGCGGCCACACAAATTTGCCGAACGGTATGTCGAAAATTGCGCGAGAGCGGGAGACCCCGAGGGGGTCCCTTTATCAGCGGTTATCGGCCGGCCCCTAAGGCTCGACTGCGATACCGTTCAGCAGGAAAAATTGACATGCCAAGACAGTCTGGTGCCGGGCGCGCTGCAGCGCAGCAAGACTCTTCGACAATTGACGAAAATGGCGCGGAAGCGATCAAGTTAATCGCCCGCCACCTGCACGAAAGGGCGCTGACTGAGGCCGGTGAGCTGTCGCCGGATGCGCAGTTCCAAATGGCTATCCGACATGCGCCGGAACGCGCCGCATTGCTTGAAAAACTGATCCTGGAAATCTGCCCGAAAGGCGTCGACGCCGCCACATGGTCGAAGTGGTTGCGCGGAGGGAAGAGCCCGTTCCCCGAACTCCCTTTGAAGAAGGTCGGTACGAAAGGCGAATGGCCTTCACAGACGCTGCTCCGAACGACGCCGCGCGTAAACAAGCAGAACAAAAAGATCGACGGTCTGCGTCGCGAACTGGAGGCCGAAGAGGAGCATCTTGCCTACCTGAAAGCGCACGACAACGCGGCCCTCCATTGGCTCGTTGTCGACCAGCTCATCGGCATCATGGCACCGGCCTTCGCCATGGGTCCAGCGTGGACGGTCATGCGTGTGCTGTCGGCGCATCTGTCGGATGAGGAAGCGAAGGGTCTGACTCGTCAGATGCTCGATGATGAGGAGAAAAAGGAGGCAATCGAAGCGTATCGGGAACTGCGGAAGGACGAGAGCAAGCAGCTGCTTACTGCGCTCGATCATTTCTCTGGCCACCACGGTTTTGAACGCGCGTTGCGGGCCGCGATGATGCGCGTGATCAGGGAGTTCGAGCCGATGCGGGAAGAGTGGACCCGAAGCGGTCGACCGCCGCGATCCACGGCCGTGATGCGCGAGACTGCACACCCAGAAGCCCAAGGAGATCGCGACAAGATTCTCGATGGTCTGACGAGAGAACCTGACGACGGTTAGTCGCGCTCGTTACCACGTGAAGCGCTCCTCGCTCAGCCGCCACACTCGCCATCTCGATCGGGATGGCGACGGCGTCGGCTGTGAGCCATACAGGGGGCGATGAGCCTTCTGTTGCTTGCGGCGGTCGCCGTCGTTCCTGCCGGTCAGACGTTCGAGTGCACGCCGACCCACGTGTGGGACGGCGATGGGCCCATCTGGTGCGAGGAGGGTCCGCGTATCCGCCTCTCGGGGGTCGCGGCCCGTGAGATGGACGGGAGCTGCCGAACCAATCAGCCATGTCCGAAGGCCGGAGCCGAGCAATCGCGCGATGCGCTTGTGAGACTTGTCGGCCAGCCACGGGGAACGAGCTCGCAAGGCCATGTTTTCGTTACTGGTCCGACGATGACCTGCCGCAGCGTCGGCTCGGGCGGCGGCATCCGAACTGCCGCCTGGTGCGTCTCGCCTCGCAGCGGCGATCTGTCGTGTGCTATGGTGAAGTCCGGGCAGGCGCTTCGCTGGGAGCGCTATTGGCAGGGGCACCGATGCGAATGAGCAAGGACGCCTGGTTCCGGATCGAGCTGGCGTTCACCGCAGCGATGGTGGCGCTTGGCCTCGGCTCAGTACTCTACACGATGAGTGGCTACATCAGTGCAGCCTGGCGATGGGCGGTGGGATAGCGGCCATGCAAGCAGCGAACAGGACCTGCGGGCGTGTGTAATTTGTATCGCATGACCAAGTCGACCGACGAGGTCGCCCGGCTGTTCAACGTGACCGAGGGTCAGGTTGGCAATGCCGGCGGCGAGGTCTATCCGGGATACCCGGGGCTGGTAGTCGCGGGCGGCGAACTACGCTCGATGGCGTGGGGCTTTCCGCTGGCGATGAAGGGCAAGAACGGCCAGCCGCTGAAACCCAAGCCCGTCAACAACACTCGCGCCGACAAGCTCGACAGCGGGTTCTGGAAACCGAGCTTCCAGCAGCGCCGCTGCCTGATCCCGGTGACCGAGTTTGCAGAAGCCGAAGGCGAGAAAGGATCGAAGACGCGGACCTGGTTCGCGCTGCCGGATGAGCCTGTGTTCGCGGTCGCGGGCATCTGGCGCGACACCGCCGAATGGGGTCCGGCCTACAGCATGATCATGACCGAAGCGTGCATCCATGTCGCCGACGTGCACGATCGGATGCCGGTGATCCTGCGGCGCAGTGACTGGGCCGACTGGCTCGACGGGCCGCCCGACGATGCTCGGCTGCTGTGTCGGCCTTACCCCGAGCTGATGGTGGTGAACCGGACGGCCGATCCGTGGGTTCGGCGCTGATCCCTCTAAAAGAACAAAAAACGAACAAATGGCTTGACCGAATCAGGTGACCGGAGCTCTCTCGGTTCATGGAAAACGTCGACACGAACACGCTCGCCAACATTATTCTGACGGCTCCACGCTGGGCGCAGACGAGCCTCGCTGCCTCCGGGTTTGCCCGCCAGCGGGCTGCTGAGGAGTTGGCGCGAGCCATCCTCGCGGGAACCGCCGAGCAGAGTAGCAACCCACACCCGGACCAGCTGGGTCTGAGCCTGTGAGGTGGCACGCTGGACTAAGGATGAGGTCAAGCAACCTACCAATCTCATGGAAGCGGCGGCTTGGCACAGCTCGATCGAGATCGTGTGCGGCTACGGACAGCGCGCCTCGTTCGATCGAGAGAAGCTGGAAAACGCCCGTGATCGAATAGAGCCTCTACTCGAAAGGGCTAAAGCATTCATAGCTGCGTGGAAGGCGATCCCGGAGGCGGATCGCTCTCCAGGTGTCAATGCGGCAGTGCAAGCCGCCTCGGGCCTGACTGTAGATGACTCGCCCCCCGGGTGGCATCAGAGAGGCGGGACAGGAAGGGGCTGACGCCCATTGCTAGACGTGATCAGACAGTGCCGGTGCCCTTTGATCCCACAGGCCCGCTATCGCTGGCGCCTCATGTTGGGATTGGGCCGAACCACGAGCTTCGGCGGCATATTCAGTGATGCCGTCGGAAGGTGCCCCGTCACGACAGGCAGCTTCTTCATCTCCTCGAGCATGACCATGAGTTCAGCCGCAGTGCTGTATCGTTCGTCCGTTTGTCCCTCGCCACCATGGCCCAGCATGTCGCGGCGAAATTCCTTCGATACGCGCTCCTGCTTCAGATCCGAGTTGAACCTATGGCGCATCCCATGGATGTCCGCCTCGGTGGTCAGGCCGCCCCGCCTCCGCATGTGGACCCAGCAAAGGTCGTAGAACTGGTCCCCATAGGTCTCGACATCATTAGTCGGCGTAAGCTCAGGAAAAAGGACCTCGTACCCCCGCGTCGCCGCTTCCCGGACATATTCGATAATACCCAGCCGGATCAGCTCCGGATGAAGCGGGAGGTCGCGCTGCGACTGGGCGTTCTTGATGCGACCGGTCTCGGTAAAGTCCACCCTCATGTAGGGAATGGGAC
>JAEYTN010000484.1 GCA_023433985.1 Pseudomonadota bacterium
GGCCCGACCTCAACATGGAGGCACTGTTGCCCCTCTCCCCTTGAGGGAGAGGGTGGCGCGAAGCGCCGGGTGAGGGGACGGTCAGCCGACCCGCACCGCCTGCCCGGTCTGCGCGCTTCTGGTCGCCGCCTCGGCCAGCTTCTGGGCCTGGAGGCCATCATAGCCCGACGGCGTCGGGGAGCGGCCCGACTGCATGGCGGCAATGAAGGTGTTCACCTCGTTGGCGTAGGCGGCGACGTAGCGGTCGATGAAGAAGTTCTGGATCACGTCGGCGGTGAAGCCGGCGCCGTCGGCGCGCTCCACAGTGGTCATGTGCACGTTGCCGGCGCGGAGCATGCCCTTGCTCCCATGCACCTCGATGCGCTGGTCGTAGCCGTAGGCGGCGCGGCGGGAGTTGGTGATGACGGCGATCTTGCCGGAGGCGGTCTGCATCTGGACGGCGGCGGTATCGACGTCGCCCGCCTCGCCGATGCCCTTGTCGACGAGGGCCGAACCGAGCGCGTGGACGGTGACGAAATCCTCGCCGACGAGGAAGCGGGCCATGTCGAAATCGTGGATCATCATGTCGCGGAACAGGCCGCCCGAACGGGCGATGTAGCTGACGGGCGGTGGCGCGGGATCGCGCGAGATGACGGTGACGAGCTCCACGTCGCCGATCTCGCCCTGGGCGATGCGGGCCTGGAGCGCCTGGAAATTGGGGTCGAAGCGGCGGTTGAAGCCGATCATCAGCGGCACGCCGGCCCCCTCCACCACCGGCAGCAGCGCCTCGATGCGCTCGACCGAGAGCGATACGGGCTTCTCGCAGAGGATGGCCTTGCCCGCGCGCGCCGCCTGCTCGATCAGGTCCGCATGGGTGTCGGTGGGGGTGGCGATGAGGACGGCATCGACGTCCGACGCAATGATCTCGTCGACCGACTTCACCTGCGCACCGACCGTCCTGGCGAGCGCTGCCGCAGCATCGGGGATGGCGTCGGCCACGTAGGCGACGGTGGCGTTGGCCGAATTGGCGATGGTCGCGGCATGCACCTTGCCGATGCGGCCTGCACCCAGAATTCCGAACTTTGTCACGTGAAACTTCCCCTCAAGGCCATAAACTGCTGCCAGTCGCCGAAGGCCTGTCGCGGAGTGCCCGCCACGGAAAGGCCCGCTTGATGAACGCCACCTGAACGCTGGCTGACCGTCAGATGAAGGTCGGCTGTCGAAAAAGACAGGTGGAACATCCATTCCAAAACTGTTCCGTTTCGGAATTGACGTTTCATCAGGGCGATGGGATACAACGGCGAAGATTGGCTGTCCAGCGGGGGAGGATCATGGCGGAGCCGGCGCTCGATGTCATCACCATTGGCCGATCCTCGGTAGACCTCTACGGCCAGCAGATCGGCGGGCGGCTGGAGGATATCGGCTCGTTCACCAAGGCGGTCGGCGGCTGCCCCACGAACATCGCGGTGGGCACGGCGCGGCTGGGCCTGAAATCGGCGCTGGTCACGCGGGTGGGCGCCGAGCAGATGGGCGGCTTCATCAAGGAGCAGCTGCAGCGCGAGGGGATTTCGACCGCCGGGGTGCGGACGGACGACACGCGGCTGACGGCGCTGGTGCTCCTGGCGGTGGAGGCCGAGGGCGTCTCGCCGATGATCTTCTACCGCACCGACTGCGCCGACATGGCGCTCGAGGAGGGCGATATCGACGAGGCGTTCATCGCCTCGGCCAGCGCCATCGTGGTGACGGGGACGCATTTTTCGACCGAGAACGCGGAGCGGGCGCAGCTCAAGGCGATCCGTGCCGCCAAGGCGGCCGGGCGCAAGGTGGTGTTCGACATCGACTACCGGCCGAACCTCTGGGGGCTGGCGGGCCATGCGGCCGGGTTCGAGCGCTACGTGAAGTCGGACTACGTGACGGGGAAGATCAAGCCGATCCTCGGCGATTGCGACCTGATCGTGGGCACCGAGGAAGAGGTGCTGATCGCGGGGGGCGAGAGCGACCTGCTGTCGGCGCTCAGGGCCATCCGCGCGGCGTCCGCGGCTACCGTGGTGCTGAAGCGCGGGGCCAGGGGCTGCATCGTCTACGACGGGGAGATACCCGACGACCTCGAGGCGGGGATCGTCGGGCAGGGGTTCCCGATCGAGATCTACAATGTGCTGGGGGCGGGCGACGCCTTCATGTCGGGCTTCCTGCGCGGCTGGCTGAAGGGCGAGGACCACGCGACCTCGGCGACCTGGGCCAATGCCTGCGGGGCCTTCGCGGTGAGCCGGCTGCTCTGCGCGCCGGAATATCCGAGCTGGGCGGAGCTCAGCTACTTCCTCGAGCATGGCAGCCCGGAGAAGGCGCTGCGCAAGGACGAGGCGCTCAACCACCTGCACTGGGCGACGACGCGGCGGAAGCAGTGGCCGAAGCTGCTGGCGTTCGCCATCGATCATCGCAAGCAGATCGAGGACATTGCCGGGGAGGCGACCGACCGCATCCCGGCGTTCAAGCGGCTGGCGGTGCAGGCGGCGGTCGACGTGGCGGCCGGACGACACGGCTTCGGCATGCTGCTCGACGACAAGTGGGGCCGCGAGGCGCTGTTCGACGCGCCCAAGGGATTCTGGATCGCCCGGCCGCTGGAGCTGCCCGGCAGCCGGCCGCTGGAGTTCGAGTTTTCGGCCGACGTGGGCAGCCGCATCGCCGAGTGGCCGGTGGAGCATGTGCTGAAGGTGCTGTGCTTCTGGCACCCCGACGACCTGCCCTCCATGAAGGGGGCGCAGCTGGCGAAGCTGCGGGCGGCGTTCGAGGCGGCGCGCAAGGTGGGCCGCGATATCCTGATCGAGATCATCTGCTCCAAGGCCGGGCCGGTGGATGGCGAGACGGCGGCGCGGGCGCTGGCCGAGCTCTACGATGCCGGGTTGAAGCCCGACTGGTGGAAGCTCGAGCCGCAGGCCGAGGCGGGCGCCTGGGAGGCGATCGACGCGGTGATCGAGGCGCGCGACCCCTATTGCCGCGGCGTGGTGCTGCTTGGGCTCGAGGCGCCGCAGGACGAGCTGGCGCGGGCCTTCGCGGCGGCAAGGGGGGCGCGCACGGTGAAGGGATTCGCGGTGGGCCGGACGATCTTTGCCGAGGCGGCGAAGGCGTGGTTTGCTGGGACGATGTCGGACGGCGAGGCGGTGGCGGACATGGCCGCGCGGTTCCGGGCGCTGGTGGAGATTTGGGAGGCGTAGCGCTGCAGTCGACGACCCCTCATCCGCCCTTCGGTCACCTCCTCCCACAAGGGGAGAAGGCGAAGGAGCCGGATCGGCGCGGGGGCGGCCATGTGCGTGACCTTGGGAGGAAGACAATGACGAACAAGACCATCCGCCTCACCATGGCGCAAGCGCTGGCGAAGTTCATGACGCGGCAGATGACCGTGATCGAGGGTGAGAAGGTGCCGATCTTCGGCGGCGTGTTCGCGATCTTCGGGCATGGCAATGTCGCGGGGTTCGGCGAGGCGCTGTACGGGATGCGGGACGAGCTGCCGACCTATCGGGCGCATAACGAGCAGGGCATGGCGCATGCGGCGATCGCGTTCGCCAAGGCGAGCTTCCGGCGGCGCTTCATGGCGGCGACCAGTTCGATCGGACCCGGCGCGACCAACATGGTGACGGCGGCGGCGCTGGCGCATGTGAACCGGCTGCCGGTGCTGCTGCTGCCCGGCGACGTGTTCGCCAACCGGGCGCCCGATCCGGTGCTGCAGCAGGTGGAGTCGTTCGGAGACGGGACGGTGAGCGCCAATGACGCGTTCCGGCCGGTCTCCCGCTATTTCGACCGCATCACGCGGCCCGAGCAGATCATCCCCGCGCTCAACCGCGCCATGCAGGTGCTGACGGACCCCGCCGAGTGCGGGCCGGTGACGCTCAGCCTGTGCCAGGACGTGCAGGCGGAGGCCTACAACTACCCCGAAGCGTTCTTCAACGAACGGGTATGGATGCCGCGGCGGCCGATGCCGGACCTGGGCGAGCTGGAGCGAGCGGTGGAGGCCATCCGCAAGGCGGAGAAGCCGGTGATCATCGCCGGGGGAGGGGTGCTCTATTCGGAGGCGGCTCCGACGCTGCGGGCGTTCGCCGAAAGGCACGGCGTGCCGGTGATGGAGA
>JAEYTN010000492.1 GCA_023433985.1 Pseudomonadota bacterium
CGCCTCCAGCCCCTCGATGTAGAAGCGCTTCTCCATGGTGAAGCGGGTGCCGAGCAGGCCGACGCGGGTGATGCCGTCAGCGAGGAGCGCATCGGCGGTGGGCGCGGCGATATGGATGAAGGGCACGGTGAGCGCGGCGACGATCTGCGGCGCGCAGATGTGCATGGTGTTGGTGGCGAGGCCGATGATGCCGGCGCCCTGAGCCTCAAGGCTCCTTGCGATGCCGGCGAGGATGTCGCCGGCATCGTCCCAGTTGCCGGCGCGCTGCAACGCCTCGATGGGGGCGAAGTCGACGGAATGGACGATCACCGGCGCCGAATGCAGGCCACCCTGCCGAGCGGCGGTCTCGCGGTTGAGAATGGCATAGTAGTGGGCGGTCGATTCCCAGCTCATGCCGCCGATGAGGCCGATGGTTTTCACGCCGACGGTTGTAGCGTATGCCGGGGCGGATGGGGAAGCCGTCCGGCTAGAGGCGCTTTCTGAGCATCACGAGCCGCTTGGTCTCGCCGAAGCCCCACGCGGCGTGGCTCGCCAGCGACACGATGTTCGTCGCCTCGACATCGGAACCCAGCTCGCTATAGCCGCGACCGCTTGCCCAGGCCTCCGCGGCTGCGGCCAACATCTCGCCGACGCCGGAGCGGCGGTACCCGGGGTCGACATAGATGCCTTCGACCCAGCCGACCGGGGCCGTGTCGCATCCCTCGCCCCATGGCCGCTCGCCGACTTCGATGAAGCCGACCAGGGCGCCGGCATCGAAAGCACCATAGGCCGCGAGGAGGCCATCCGAGGCAAGGATTTCGGTGATCTCCGCGTCGAGGCTGCCATCGTCATCGCGTGGCCAGAGGGCGAAACGCAGCGCTAGCCACTGCCGGCGGTCCGCCTCGCCGAGCAGCCGCAGCTCAGCCACGTATCCCCGCCGGGATGTTGCGGAACGCCTCGACGATCTGGAGATACGCCTCGCGCTTGAACGGCACGATCAGGTCGGGCAGTTTCTCGAGCTCTTCCCAGCGCCACCGGTCGAACTCGGCCGGGTGGGCGCCGCCGGCGGGCTCCGTGACGTTGATCTCGCGCTCGTCGCCGGTGAAGCGGAAGGCGAACCAGCGCTGACGCTGGCCGCGATACTTGCCCTTCAGCGCAATGCCGAGTGCCTCGTCGGGCAGGTCGTAGTAGATCCACCCGGGCGCCTCGGCGATCAGCTCCACCGAGCGGATCGAGGTCTCCTCGAACAGTTCGCGATAGGCGGTGTCGAGCGGCTTCTCGCCCTTGTCGATGCCACCCTGCGGCATCTGCCAGGGGGCGCCGAGCTCGGCGGAATCCTCGGGGTCTTCCTCCGGCCGGCGGCGGCCGATGAAGACCAGCCCCGCGCTGTTGAAGATGGCGGTGCCCACGCAGTCGCGATAGGGCAGCGTCTCGCGGTCAACCATCGATATTTCCCATCAAGGCACTGGCGGGCACGATCTGTATCCCTTTGTCCGCGAGGCCGCGAGCCCATTCGGTGACCACCTCGATCGAAATCGGCAGCGCCGAAACGATGCCGATGGCGGCGCCCTGGTCGCGCGCCCGCGCTTCGAGCGCCTCGAGCTGCGCCAGGATCGGCGCGCGGGCGGGGTTGGTATCCAGCACCGTGTCCACCCGGGCGAAGGGCACGCGGTTGGCGCGCGCCAGCTGCGGCGCCAGCGAGCGGTTGGACGAGCCGTCGTCGAGATAGCCGAGGCCGCGGGCGCCCAGCTCTTCCATCACCGGGCCGAAATCGGCGCCCGAGGCGGTGAAGCGGGCGCCCATGTTGTTGAGCAGCCCGACATAGCCGCCGAAACGGCTCAGCACGTGGAAGAGCTTGTTGAGGTTGTCGCGCGGCGGCTGTCCGGTCAGCAGTGTGTCGGGGCCGGGATCGTTGTCGGGGTAGTCGAAGGGTTCGAGCGGCACCTCCAGCAGGATCTCGTGGCCGCCGGTCCGGGCGCTCGCCACGCTGCGCTCGAGGCCCTTGCCGTAAGGCGCGAAGCCCAGCGTTACCTCGGCCGGCAGCTTCTCGATCGCCTCGAGCGTGCCGTTGGCATTGATGCCGAGGCCGGAGACCACGACCGCGACGCGCGGCTGGCCCTCCGTTATGGCTCCGGCCGGTCGGGAATAGGCGGCGAAGGGCGTCTCGCCGGTGGCGGAGATGCGCGGGATCGGGCCGAACTCGGTTTCCTCGACCAGGTCGGGCAGGATGGCTGCGGGATCGGTAGAGGCGAGCTCGATGATCTTGGCGCCCGAACCCGTGAGCTTCGTCACCGGGATCATTTCGGGGTCGGCCGTGATGGTGGCGGAAAGCGGCGTGCCGACCGCGCCCGCAACCGGGTTGGCGCCCACGGTCGAGTTGATCGCCACCGTCGCCGAGGGTCGGCCGCCCTCAGGGTCGTCGACCAGCAGCACGGTGGCTACCAGCCCGGCGCCGATCACGCCAAGGAGGCCGAAGGCGGTGCGGGCGATGGGCAGCCGGCGCAGGGCACGGCCGGCGGCAGCCTTCTCCTGCCGCGTGCGGCGGCGGCTGAGCGGGGCGCTGAGATCGGTCATTGGAGCGCTTCCAGCGAAAGTGGCCACGGTTCTTGCAGTCCGGGAGCGCGACGAGACTTCAGCAGCAATCCCGAAAAGCAAACGGGGCGGCGAATCGGCCGCCCCGCTGGGGATTACTGTTGGCTGTGAGACGGTAACGAAGCGTTAACTGGCCGTGTCGGCCTTGGGCGGGAAGGCCGGGTTGGTCTCTTCGCCGTTGATCAGCTTCAGCGCGAACTGCAGCTGGTTGTCCTTCTCGGCCTCGGCCGGCACGTAGACGGAGGAGCCGACAGTGGCCTTTTCCTCGGTGCCGCCGCCGATCTCGCCGGGCAGCGCGGCCTCGCCGATGATTTCGTCGCGGCCCTTGAACTCGTCCGGCACGTCCTGCGTGATGGTGATGTCGGGCTGGATGCCGGAGGCCTGGATAGAGCGGTTGTTAGGCGTGTAGTAGCGCGCCGTGGTCAGCCGCATGGCGCCGTCGGCACCCAGCGGGATGATCGACTGCACCGAGCCCTTGCCGAACGAGCGGGTGCCGACGACCGTGGCCCGCTTGTGATCCTGCAGGGCGCCGGCGACGATCTCGGCCGCCGAGGCCGAGCCGCCATTGATCAGCACCACCAGGGGGATGTCCTTGATCTTGCCGTCGAGCGCGTCGGGGCGCGCGTCGTAGCGCGAGCTCTCGGACTCGAGGCGGCCGCGGGTCAGCACCACCGCGCCCTGCGGCAGGAACGCGTCCGACACGTAGACCGCCTGGTCCACGAGCCCGCCGGGGTTGTTGCGCAAATCGAGCACGATGCCCTTGGGCGCCTTGCCGTCGAGCTGCTTGTAGGCGTCGTCGATCGCCTTCTTGATGCCGGGGAAGGCCTGCTCGGAGAAGCGGGCGAGGCGGATCACCGCGATCTCGCCCTGCATGGTCAGCCGGGCGGCGCGGGTGGCGATGATGTCGCGGGTGAGCTCGAACTCCAGCGGCTCGGTGACGCCCTCGCGGATCACCGTCACCTTGATCTTGGTGCCGACCTGGCCGCGCATCTTGGCCACGGCGTCATCGAGCGACAGGCCCTGCACCTGCACGCCGTCGAGCTCGACGATGAAGTCGCCGGCGAGGATGCCGGCCCGGGCGGCGGGGGTGTCGTCGATGGGCGAGACCACCTTGATGGCCCCATCCTCCATCTGCACCTCGATGCCCAGCCCGCCGAACTGGCCGGTGGTGTCTTCCTGCACGTCGGCGTAGTCGACCGGCTCCATGTAGCCCGAATGCGGGTCGAGCGAGGTGAGCATGCCCTGCAGCGCGGCGTGGATCAGCTTCTTCTCGTCCGGCGCCTCGACATACTCGGCGCGGATGCGGTCGAACACCTCGCCGAACAGCGAGAGGTCGGAGTAGATTTCGTCGGCAGTGCGCGGCTTGGCCGGCAGCTCGGCCTTGTCCTGCGCAATCAGGGGCGCGCAGGCGAGGCCCAGGCCGAACAGCACGGCGGCAGAGACGGCAGTACGGAATGGCGTCAGGCGCATAAACTTCTATCCACTCTGGGTTGGAGTTGCCGCCGCAGCCGCCCACCATCCTGTGGGGTCGACGGGCTCGTTGTTCTTTCGCATTTCAATATAGAGCGTCGGGCGGGAGACGCCAGCACTGGTCGCGACGGTACGGCCAATTGTCTGTGATCCCATGGTGCCGACGGGTTCTCCCATCATCACGAACTGCCCGATCGTCACATCCGTCTTGTCGAGGCCGGCGAGCAGGATGGTGTAGTCCTGACCGGCATTGAGGATGACGATTTTGCCATAATTGAGGTAGTCGCCGGCGAACAGCACCCAGCCATCGGCGGGCGCCACCACCTGCGCGTCGGCGCGGGTGACCACCGACAGGCCGCGCGAGATGCCGCCGAACCCGTCTCCCGCGCCGTACTCGATCACCGTGACGCCGGACGAAGGCATCGCCAGATAGCCCTTGGCCTGCGCGAAGGGCACGGCCGGCTGCGTGCGCTGCGGGTTGGCGAGCGCAATCTTGATGGTCTCGCTGTCGAGCTTGGGGGCATTGCCGCCATTGTTGGCGGCTTCGGTCGCCTGCGCGGCGGTGGCGACGGCGGCGGCGCGGGCGGTGAGCTCGTCGATCAGCTGCTTCAACGACGTCGCCTTGTCGGCCAGCGCCTGGGCCTCGGCCTCCTCGCTGGCGAGCGCGGCGCTCGCCAGGTTCTCGGATTGCTTGCGGGCGGCGATCAGGCTGCCGATCCGCAACTGCTCTTCTTCCAGCACCTGCAGGTTGGCTTCGAGCTTGCCCTGCTGCTCCACCGCCGCGGCCTTGATCTGGCCGAGCTTGGCGAGGTCGGCGGTGACGGCATCGGCCTTGGATCGCAGCTGCGGCAGGATGGCGGAAATCAGCAGCGCCGAGCGCGCCGAGTCGAGCGCGTTGTCCGGGTTGATCATCAGGGCCGGCGGCGGATCGCGCGAGATGCGCTCGAGTGCTGCGAGCACGTTGGAGATATTGGCGTCGGCGCCGTCGAGGCGGCCGCGCACCTCCAGTTCCTCGACGATCAGCTCGCCCAGCCGGTCCTCGAGCGCGGCGATGTCGGTCTCGGCCAGCTTCACGCGCTGGGCGGCGGCGATCAGGGCGGCATTCTGCTTGGCCCGGTCGCCCTGCATGTCCTCGATCTCCTTCTTGAGCGCATCGGCGCGCTCCTTGGAGACGGAGATGGAGGCCTCGACGTCGGCCAGCGCCTTCTGCTGCGCCGCAATCTCGGGGGTGACGTCAGGCTGCGGCGCGGCGGAGGTGATGGTGGGGTCGATCCCGGCCGCGGGGTCCGCGGGTGCGGTCGCGGCGGGGTCGGTGGCCGGAACGGTGGAGTCGATCGAGGGGCGGAGGTTGAGGTTTTCTTCCGCTGCCGCAGGCTCGGGCGCAGGGGTCTGCGCCAGGGCGGCGGGCCCAAGCGCCAGCGCCAGGGCGGCGCCCGCTGCAAGTGCCTTTCTCGACCAGCCCGTTGCCGGCATCAAAACTCCCCAGTCCCCGCGCGAATCAACCTTTCGCACTCTAGCGCGAATGAGCGCAAGCGCGGCGAATGGCGGATGGGTTTGGCCCTTTGATGGCGGGGTGCGCAGCCGAGCGGTCGGGCGCCCCCTCCACCAGCCTTCGGCTGGTCCCCCTCCCCCGCCAAAGCGGTGGAGGAGCACCGCGACGCTGGTGTTTGCCGTTGTTGGAGGCGCCGAGCTCCCGGTGATCCTCCACCGCGATAGCGGGGGAGGGGGACCACGCGTAGCGTGGTGGAGGGGGCGGCGTCCGGCACCCGCCCTACTCCCGGTGATACGGATGCCCCGAAAGAATGGTCGTGGCGCGATAGACCTGCTCGGCGAGCATGATGCGCACAAGCTGGTGCGGCCAGGTCAGCGGCGAGAAGCTGAGCGTCAGATCGGCCGATTGCAGCAGCTCGCGGCCATGCCCGTCCGCGCCGCCGATGACGAAGCTGACCGCCGGACGGCCGTCGTCGCGCCAGCGCCCCAGCTGCGTGGCAAAAGCCTGCGATGAAATGGACTTGCCGTGCTCGTCGAGCACCACGCGCACCCCCTCGGGCAATGCCGCGATAAGGGTTCTCGCTTCTTCGTCCTTGCGCGCCTCGGACGAGCCGGCGCGGGATTCGGTGAATTCGAGCACGTCGAAGCCGGTCAGCGCCAGCGGCTTGCCCGATGCCCTGGCGCGATCGAGATAGCGCGCGACCAGCTCGCGCTCAGGGCCCTGCTTCATGCGGCCGATGGCGGCGATGGCTATGCGCAAGGCGGACGGACGCTAGAACTCAGCGCCCGTCGGGAGCGAAGTCGACGGCCCACATCTTTTCGATGTTGTAGAACTCGCGCACTTCGGGGCGGAAGATGTGGACGATGACGTCGCCGGCATCCACCAGCACCCAGTCGGCATGCGGCAGGCCTTCGATCCGCGGCTTGCCGAAGCCGGCATCGCGCAGCGCGGTGACCAGCTGGTCGGCAACGGCGCTGACGTGACGGTTCGAGCGGCCCGACGTCACCACCATATGGTCGGTCAGGGACGACTTGCCGGTGATGTCGATGGAGACGGTCTGCTCGGCCTTCGCATCGTCGAGGCTCTTCAGAACCAGATCGATCATGGAGTTGTCCGGCGCAACTTCGGCAACCGGGGCGGGTTCGGGTTTCTTCCTGGGCGATGCCATCAGCAAATGGCCTCAGCCCATGCGTAAGCACGGGTCATGCTTGGTTCAGCTGTCCTTGGTTGATCGGTATAGGGAACGCTAGGTGCGTAGCTATTGCCGTTTGTCCCACTGCAAGTGGTGTCCACCACTACATGGTCAATATGACGCTTCGTGTCTGGTTCCGCAAGGAGAGGGGCAATAATCAATTTGCCGGAGCCTTGCGTCCGGCCCGGATGGCGCTCGAAGACTGGCCCGACATCACGCCGTGAAGGTACACCCAGGCGGGCGGTTCGCGGCCCGCCAGCGCCTCGGCTTCGGCCTCGGGCATGCGGTGTTTCTTGAGCGCCGTCGCCGCCCGCGAGACGGTGGCGCGGAAGCCGAAGCCGGGCCGGGCGTAGACCGCGATCGGCATCAGCCCCGCGATATCCTGCCAGCGCTCCCAGCGGTCGAACTGGGAAAGGTTGTCGGCGCCCATGATCCAGACGAAGCGGGTGCCCTCGCAGG
>JAEYTN010000530.1 GCA_023433985.1 Pseudomonadota bacterium
CTTTTCGATGGCGCCGAGGTCGGTCACCTGCTTCATGCCGCGGCGTTCGACGATCTCCGCCGGCTCTCCCTCCGGCTCCTCGCCGATCAGGATCTGCAAGAGGTCCTTGGCGCCCTTCGACGAAATCGTCCCGGCCGCGACGAGGTCGACGATGCCCGCCACCTGCCGCGGCTGCAGGTGCGTCTCGTAGACGCTCAGCCCCTGGCTGTTGGCATAAGCCGCGATGTCGCCGTTGATGAGGTTCGCCACCGCCTTGCCGTCGCGCTTGCCCTCGCCGTGCTTCACGCAGGCCTCGTAGTAGTCGGCCGTCTCGCGCTCAAGCGTCAGCACCATCGCGTCATAGGGCGTCACGCCATACTCGGTGATGAAGCGCGCCTGCTTGTCGTCCGGCAGCTCCGGCAGGTGCTGCGCCAGGTCGTCGATGAAGGCCTGGTCGAACTCGAGCGGCAAGAGGTCCGGATCGGGGAAGTAGCGGTAGTCGTGCGCCTCTTCCTTCGAACGCATGGAGCGCGTCTCGCCGGTCTTGGGGTCGTAGAGCCGCGTCTCCTGGTCGATCGAGCCGCCATCCTCGAGGATGTCGATCTGCCGCCGCGCTTCGAACTCGATGGCCTGGCCGGCAAAGCGGATGGAGTTGACGTTCTTGATCTCGCAGCGCGTGCCGAACTCACCGCCGGGCTTGCGCACGGACACGTTGATGTCGGCGCGCATGGAACCCTGCTCCATGTTGCCGTCGCAGGTGCCCAGGTAGCGCAGGATCGTGCGCAGCTTGCCCAGGTACGCCTTGGCCTCTTCCGACGAGCGGAGGTCGGGCTTCGAGACGATCTCCATCAGCGCCACGCCCGAGCGGTTCAGGTCGACGAAGCTCAGGTTCGGGTGCTGGTCGTGGATCGACTTGCCGGCATCCTGCTCGAGGTGCAGCCGCTCGATGCCAATCTCGATCCGGCCCTCGGGCATGTCGAGGAACACCGAACCCTCGCCCACGATGGGGTCCTTGAACTGCGAAATCTGGTAGCCCTGCGGCAGGTCCGGGTAGAAGTAGTTCTTGCGGTCGAAGATCGAGCGCTTGTTGATCTGCGCCTTCAGTCCCAGCCCGGTCCGCACCGCCTGCCGCACGCACTCGTCGTTGATCACCGGCAGCATGCCCGGCATCGCCGCATCGACGAAGCTCACGTTGGAGTTCGGCGCCGAGCCGAACTCGGTCGAGCTCCCCGAGAACAGCTTGCTCTCCGAGGTCACCTGCGCATGCACTTCCATGCCGATGACGATTTCCCAGTCGCCGGTCGCCCCCTTGATGAAGCTCTTGGGGTTCGGCGTGCGGGTGTCGATAAGGGTCATGAGGTCGAGGCTCTTGGTTCTTCAGGCTGTTGTCTATGGCATAGCCGGTCGGGAAGGCAACTTCCTTGCTGCCGCTACGCGCCTCCCCTCGGCCCCTGGGGGAGAGGGGACCGCGAAGCAGCCGGGTGAGGGGCAAGTCACTCCTCCTGCTCGGTCTCCAGCGGCCCACGGTAAGGCGCCAGCCGCTTCTCCAGCCGCACCGAGGTCTGCGGGTCGCGGCCCGGCGGGCCTTCGCGCTTCAGCGCCAGGATCTGGTAGCCCTGGTGCTGGTAGAAGTTCACCGCCCGCACGTTGTCGCTCAGCGTATCGAGCTGTACGCGGTCGCTCCCCTCGAGCTCGAGAATCGACTCCATCCGCTTGAGCAGCAGCGTGCCGATTCCCTGGTTCTGCGAAAGCGGCGCGACGAACAGGTACGGGATATAGGCCCGGCCCCGCGCCCGCGCGCACCAGCCCACGGGGATGCCGTCGCGCTCCGCCACGATCGTGCGGTCCAGCAGCTCATGCACAGCCGCCTGCAGCCTGCGGCGCTCGGCCTGCCGGTTCTGTTGCTCGCCGGCGAGGAAGGGTCGGAGGTCGCGCTCCCAGGCAAGGTAGCCGATGTCGGCGAGCCGTTCGGCCTCGCTGGCGATCGCCTTGCGGATGATCATGTCGAGCACCGTCATCGAGCCCTCCGTGAGGTGAGAGGCTACCTCACCCGTGCCGCTTGCGCGCAGCGATAATGCCCTTTTCGTAGTTCACATTCCAGTTGATCAGCGTGCGCCAGATCAGCTCAGCCTGGTCCTCGTCGAGGTCCAGTTCCTCGGCCCGCTTGCGCTGCTTGGCGATGATCGCCTCGATCCGCGTGGGGTCATAGGCCTCATGCGGGTCGGTCTTGATCTCGGCCATCCGCGTCACATAGGCGTGCCGCTCGGCGAGCAGCGTCAGCAGCCCCTGGTCGATGCGATCGATCTCGGCGCGCACGTCTTCCTTGGTGTTGCAGTCGGCGGGGAATTTGGTCACGGGAACACTCGGGCAGAAGGTAGGTGTTGCTGGTTTGCACCCTCGCCACCACGATTGCAACCGCCCCTCTGGCCTCCGGGCGCACTGGCAGATATTCATGGCCCATTCATGTGCTTTGCCGCACTTGAGACCGCAAATCCGCTGTCAGGTGCCGTTCATCAGCATGGCAGAAGCAGCGGCTAATTACGGATGACGTCCTATGTCTAGCCAGTCGGAGATTGCGTAACACCCCGTCCGCTCAGGCGCGCTGAAGCGCCTTCGAGATCGGCACGGGGTTACGAAGCAGGCTGCCGCCAAGCGTGATGCTGGCCGCAGCCCTCGTTGAACGCATCCCCAAGGCTATGAATTCATGGACATTTCCCGCGAGGAACAGCGGGTGCTGCACGCACTCGCGCAGGGCGGCGCCATCCACGCCACCAAGACACCCAATGGCAAGGTCGTCGCCGTCGAATGCCTAAACCGCGACGGCTGGCTGATGGACCAGTGCAACCTCAGGCTCTTCAGGAAACTCAAGAGCAAGGGCGCCATCGCCAGCTCCGAGGGCCGACCCTACCGCATCACCCGCCGCGGCCTGGAACTGGTCCGCAGCGAACTGGACAACCGGTAGCTTATCCCCGCCGCTCGACCCGGCCCCATACTGCAGATCGTGGGCAGCGAGGGGCCGTCGGGCGGCGGTAAACGCCGAATACATAAACGAACGTTCGTTTACTCAACGAAGGACGCAAGATGGAACAGAAAGACATCTGGGACGCCGAAGCCGCCAGCACCTACGATACGCCCGGGACCGGCATGTTCGACCCTGCCCTCCTCGCCCGCACCACCGAGCGCCTCGCCGCCCTTGCCGAAGGTGGCGCTGCGCTCGAATTCGCCATCGGCACCGGCCGCGTCGCCATCCCGCTGCATGCCCGCGGCGTCCCTGTCACCGGAATCGAGCTGTCGCAACCGATGGTAGACCGGCTCCGCGGCAAGGCCGACGCCGAGGCGATTCCCGTTGTCGTGGGCGACATGACGAGCGCGACGGTTCCCGGCCGCTTCACGCTGGTCTACCTCGTCTTCAACACCATTTCGAACGTGCTGACCCAGGCCGGGCAGGTCGAGGTCTTCCGCAACGCCGCGCGCCACCTGAGCCTCGGCGGGCGCTTCGTGATCGAGCTCTGGGTCCCGGAGCTACGCCGCCTGCCGCCGGGCATCCCCGCGGCCGTCTTCGCCTCGGACCCGGGTTATATCGGCCTCGACACGATAGACACGTTGACCCAGCAGGTGGTCTCGCACCACTTCCGCTTCGGCGAAACAGGCCGCGAGGCGCGCGTCTTCCGCTCGCCGCACCGCTACATCTGGCCCAGCGAGCTCGACCTCATGGGCCAACTCGCCGGCTTCAGGCTGGAATCGCGCCATGCCGACTGGGCCGGCTCGCCGTTCACGGGCGAGTCGACTTCGCATGTCTCGGTCTATCGTCTGGAAGCCTAGTGCTGCGTTACGCCGCTGAGCTCGCGGGCGATGTGCTCCCACTCGGAGCTCACGCTCGCGGTCGCCCGCTTGCGACCGGCGCGGCGGTACCAATAGTCGGCGTTGCCCATGTCGGCCTCGATCCAGTGCAGCAGCGCATGCACCCAGTCGAACTCGAACGTGCCTTCCATCGACTGCACGATCCGGTGCGCCTCTTCCCACTCCGGCCCGACGCGGAACTCACCCTTGCGGATCCACCAAAGCGCCTGCAGCGGCTTCGACATATCCTTGGGCGGAGCCGACCAGTCGAGCGAAGTGAAAACGTCGGCCATGGAGCCATTCCTCTGAAACGAAATCACCGGCCTCTGCGGCGTCTCGACAAGCTTCAATTTGCGCATGGCGCGCAAATAGGGGTGAAACCTCTGCCATTCAAGCGGTTTCACCCCGCGGCGGCAATCACCACCACTTGTCCGGCGTGAAGTCGATCCCGGCGGAACGCTCGATCACCCGGCCCGCCGCGAACAGCGTTTCCTCGTCGAACGGCTTGCCGATCAGCTGCAGCCCCAGCGGCAGCCCCGCCGAATCCTTGCC
>JAEYTN010000548.1 GCA_023433985.1 Pseudomonadota bacterium
CGGCTCGGCGGTTGAAAGCGACGGGCGGAAGATCTGGCGGCTGTTCGCCAGGCACTACTACCTTTTCCGTGGCACCCCGACCCGCATGTGGCTCGACCACACCCTCGCCACCCTGTTCGGGGTCACCGAGCGCCTCAGCGAGGCCAATGCCGACGCCGTCTACGACCAGATCGCCGCGCAGCTCGAGACCGACGCCTTCCGGCCCCGCGCCCTCTACGAGCGCTTCAATCTCGAGGTGATTTCCACCACCGACGCGGCGCTCGACGACCTCAAGTGGCACCGGATGATCCGCGAGAGCGGTTGGAAGGGCCGCGTCGTCCCCGCCTACCGCCCCGACTCCGTGGTCGACCCCGATTTCGCCGGCTTCGCCGAAAACCTCGACCGGCTCGGCGAGATCACCGGCGAGGACACCGGGCACTGGCCTGGCTATCTCGACGCGCACCGCAAGCGCCGCGCCTATTTCAAGGAGTTCGGCGCCACTTCTTCCGACCATGGCCACCCGACGGCCGAGACCGCCAACCTCCTGCCCAAGGAAGCCGGCCAGCTCTTCGACCGGGTGCGCTCCGGCAAGGCCGATGCCCGCGACAAGGCGCTTTTCCGCGCCCAGATGCTGACCGAGATGGCCCGCATGAGCGTCGATGACGGCCTCGTGCTGCAAATCCATCCCGGCGCCTGGCGCAACCACTCGCCCGGCATGCTGGCGAAGTTCGGCCGCGACAAGGGCTTCGACATCCCCACCCGCACCGACTATGTCGGCGCGCTGAAGCCGCTGCTCGATGCGGTGGGCACGGAGCCCGGCCTCTCCATCATCCTCTTTACCCTCGATGAGTCGAGCTACGCGCGCGAACTCGCGCCGCTTGCCGGGGTCTATCCGTCGCTGCGGCTCGGGCCGCCCTGGTGGTTCCACGACAGCCCCGAGGGCATGCGCCGCTTCCGCGAGATGGCGACCGAAACGGCCGGCCTCTACAACACAGTCGGCTTCAACGACGATACCCGCGCCTTCCCCTCGATTCCGGCCCGCCACGACGTGGCCCGCCGCATCGACTGTGCCTTCCTCGCCCGCCTTGTCACCGAGCACCGGCTCGACGAGGACGAGGCGCACGAGGTGGCGCGCGACCTCAGCTACAACCTCGTCAAGAAGGCCTACAAGCTGTGACCGGCAAGCTCTTCGCCCAGGCCACCGAGGGCAAGGTGACCCAGCTCGACGGCTCCAGCCGCCGCGTCATCCTCGATCTGCCCGAGTTGATGCTGGTCGAATTCACCTTCGAGAAGGGCGGCATCGGCGCGCTCCACTCGCACCCGCACCTCCAGACCAGCTATGTCGCCGAGGGGGTGTTCGAGGTGACCATCGACGGCGTCACCAAAACCATCGGGGCGGGCGGCGCCTATATCGTGCCGTCGGGGCTGGTGCATGGGGTGAAGGCGCTGGAGGCCGGCAGGCTCATCGACAGCTTCACGCCCCGGCGCGACGACTTCCTCTGATCGCAACTTACTGACATTTCACGGGATTTCTGCGTAGGTCGATAGGTGGTCGACCGGAGCGAGTTGTGATCGCTCCCGCCATTGTCGCTCCCCGGTTCGCTTGCCAAGTTGGCGCTGCCGGCACTTGGGAGTAGGCGCATTGACGGAAGACTATCGCGGCCACCGCATCCACCTCACACGTACGCGCCTATGGGATGCAGTCATCATCGACGCTGAAACCGGCATCACCCTCCCTACCAAGGCGACCGCCCTGTTGCGCGAGGGCCGGTCCGTGGCCATGGCACGGGCGTGCAGGCTGATCGACATCTACCTGGATGCCACCGCTTCGGGCCGCGCCCGCCGCGCCGCCTGAGGGCGGCCAGCCGCGTTAGCGGAAGCGGCGCGCCGCGTCGAGGGCCAGCCCCAGCCCCACGCTGCCGAAAGCATCGGTCTCGACCGCCCTGGCGCGGGGGAACAGCTCGCGCAGCACCCTCGACACGGCCGGCACCTTGGTCGAGCCGCCGGTGAGGATCAGCGTATGGATGTCGGCGCCCGTCACTCCGGCCGCCTGCACCGTCCGCTCGATGGTGGTGGCGATCGCGTTGGTCGAGCCCTCGATGGCGTTCCCCAGGTCGCGCAGGCTGATCGTCGTGGTTAGCGGTACGTCGCGGGTGAAGAAGCGGAACTCGGTCTGCTCGGCCTCGCTGAGCCCGATCTTTGCCTCTTCCACCCGGCCGGCCAACCGGTGTCCCTGCCGGTCCTCGACGATGGCCAGCATCATTGCGGCGAGCTCCGGGAACTGCGCCTCGCGCACCGTCGAGCGCAGCTCGGCGATGGTCTTGGCGTTGTAGAGCCGGTTGATCCGGTGCCAAGTCGCGAGGTCGTAGTAGGGCCCCGAGGGCAGCGGCCGCTTGCCGTCCGCCGTCTCGGTGCCGTAGCCGAGCAGCGGCATCACCTTCCTGAGCGACAGCAGCCGGTCGAAGTCCGTGCCGCCCACATGCACGCCGCCGGTGGCGAGGATGTCGGACTTGCGGTCGGTGGCGCGGGCGCGCTCCGGCGAGACGCGGATCACGGTGAAGTCCGAAGTGCCGCCGCCGATGTCGGCGACCAGCGCCAGCTCCTCGCCCGTCACCTGCTGCTCGTAGTCGAGCGCCGCCGCGATCGGCTCGAACTGGAACTCGACATGCCGGTAGCCCTGCGCCCGTACGGCCGCCTCGAGCTGCCGCTGCGCCAGCGCGTCGGCTTCGTCGTCATCGTCGACGAAGCGCACCGGCCGGCCGCAGACGATCTCGTCGACCCCCTCGCCGAGCCCCGCCTCGGCCCGGCGCTTAAGTTCGGCGACGAAGAAGCCGAGAATGTCCGAGAAGGCGAGTGCGTCGCGCTTCACGCGGGTGGTGTCGGCAAACAGGGCGGTGCCCAGCACGCTCTTGATCGAGCGCATCAGGCGGCCATCGGCGCCGGTGACGTACTCGTTCACCGCCCGCCGCCCGAAGAACACCGTGTCGGCCTCGAACGAGAAGAAGATCGCCGACGGGATCGTTGGCCGCCCGTCCTCGAGCGGCAGCAGCCGCGCCGGCGCGTTGCCTCCCGCCACCGCAAAGGTGGAGTTGGAGGTGCCGAAGTCCATGCCGCAATGGTTTCGCGTCATCTCTCTGGCTCGCTGATCGTCAGGGTAAAACGAGCGCGGCCGCCCCACGTGGGCGGCCGCCTCTGGTTTGGGAGCGGGCCTTCTAGGAACCTGCGCCCGGCCCGTCAAGGCCGGGCAGGGGGCGGGCTCCGAAGCAGCAGCCGCGCCAATGCCGAAACGGGGTGTCAGGCGCCAAAGAACGTCGAGGGCAGGATGCCGATCAGCGTGGCGAACGAGCGCACCACTTCGAGCGGCACGTTGGTGCCCGAGAGGCTGCCTGCGGCATCCACCTTCATCGGCGTGGTGATCTTTTCACCATCGACGTCCACGGTCACCATCGACGAGTTCTTCATGACGATCTGGCCGGTGATGCCGTCGACCGAGGCGAAGAGGTCAGCGTTGGCGTCGGTCGAGGCAAACAGCGCGTCGTCGCCGACGAGCTCTGTCGAAGGCAGGGTGAGCGTCACGTCGTACTGCGTCTGGCCTTCCACGCCCGGGGTGTCGGTGAAGGGCATGTTGCCCTTGAGTTCGTAGGTCTTGCCGTCGCACTCGGCGCTCAGCGACATGAACCACGAGTAGGTCTGGTAGGCGAACACCATGTTGCCCGACCAGGTGCAGCCCTTGTCGGAGGGCAGGCCGGCGGAGGGAATGAACAGCCGGTTGAGGTCGACGGTGTCGACGGCGCTGTTGATGGGCCCGGTCGAGTCGCCGGTCACCTTCTTGAGCACAGCTTCGGTGAGACCGGCCGCGCCGCTCGACGAAAGCTCCGGCTTGAGGTTCAGCGAGCCGCCGAACTGCCCGCTCGCGGCGGCCACCTTGCCGACGGCGAGGTAGTTGATGCCGAGCGCCTTGGCGTCGGTGTAGCCGTCAGCGGCGACCGTGTACTGGCCCATGAACTGGGTGCGCGGCAGCTTCTGCTGGTTGGCGGGGTTGATGATCGCCCCGCTGCCGCCCACGGCGCAGACCTTGTCGCGGCGCACGAACAGCATCTCGGTGCGGCCGGCGGTGCAGTCGACCGTAAGGTTCGAGACCACCTGCGCATCGGAAATGGTGACGGTGAAATGATCCTGCTTCTTGGGGTCCTTGAGCGTCGGCATGTCGGCCGTTGCGGCAAAGGTCACGTTGGCCGGAGGCGGTGCGGTCTGGGCGTCGGCAGTCGCGGTAAGGCCGAGCAGGACGAACCCGGCAAGTGCTAGCGGTTTCATGCGTCTTCTCCCGAGAAGCGAGGTGGTGCTGTGAGCAAGTATCGAGGCATGTGGGGCCCGGCGCGCCAAATACTCCCGCCGGCAGCTCGGACCCTGGCAATAGGCGCAATCTTTCTCCATCCGACTGAACGCTCGCTGAATACAGTCCGGCAACTTTGGTGCAGCTACGCGTCGGTTCGATGCTGGTGGCGCGCCGGCGAACCCGCTCGCGACCTTTGCGTTGCTCCCGGCAGCA
>JAEYTN010000580.1 GCA_023433985.1 Pseudomonadota bacterium
CTACATGGCCATCCGCGGGCAGGACTATTTCGTCATCCAGGGCGTGGTGCTGATGCTCATCATCGCGCTGGCGGTGATGCTGTTCATCGTCGACCTGCTCTATCCACTGCTTGACCCGAGGATCCGGCGATGAACCGCCTGTGGGCCAATATCCGGCGCAACTACGAGCAGGGGCGTATCAGCCCGCTGCTGATCGTCGGGCTCGTCATCCTGCTCGCCATCGTGCTGTTCGGCGCCATCGGGCCGTTCTTCGTCGACGCGGTGAACGCCCAGGTGGGTGCGGTGCGGCCGCGGCGGCCGCCGGGGGCGGAGTACCTGCTCGGCACCGACTCGCAGGGCCGCGACATGTGGACCCTGCTGATCTACGCGACGCCCAACACGCTGAAGATGGGGCTGATCGCCGGCTTCATCGGCGTCGGGCTCGGAGCGGTGCTGGGTCTGATCGCCGGGCAGTTCGGCGGTTGGGTGGATGCGGTGATCCGGGTGATCTCGGATTCGCTGCTGACCGTGCCGGCCATCGCCATCCTCGTCATCATCGCCGGCAATATCGATCGCATGACTACCTTCGTGATGGCGCTGGTGGTGGCGTCGCTGGGCTGGATGTTCACGGCGCGCACGGTGCGGGCGCAGGTGCTCACCATCCGCGAGAAGGCCTATATCGAGGTGGCGCGGGTGAACGGCGAAGGGCCGTGGGAAATTCTGTTCCGCGAGGTGATGCCGAACCTCATGCCCTACATCGTCGCGAGCTTCGTGGGCACGGTGTCGGGCTCGATCCTCGCGGTGATCGGGCTCGAGGCGCTGGGGCTCGGCGCGCTCGAGGAGATGACGCTGGGCAACACGATCTACTGGAGCCAGCAGAGCTCGGCCGTGCTGCGCGGCTACTGGTGGTGGTGGGGGCCGCCGATCGTGATGATCGCGCTCATCTTCATCGGGCTCTTCCTCACCTCGGTCGGCTTCGACCGGTTCGCCAACCCACGACTGGCGAGGCGCTGATGGCCGTCGACATGACGCAGAAGCCGATCCTCGAAGTGAAGGATCTCAACGTCCACTACGATACCGGCAAGGGACCGGCCAAGGCGGTGAACGACGTGTCGTTCTCGCTGAGGCCGGGCGAGCGGCTGGGGCTGATCGGGGAGTCGGGCTCGGGCAAGACCACGATGGCGACGGCGCTGATGCGGCTGACCCGGCCGCCGGGGCGGATCGTGTCGGGCAGCGTGGAACTCGACGGGGTGGACCTGCTCAAGCTTTCGCCCAAGGAGCTGCGCGAGGTGCGGCTTCGCGACATCGCGCTGATGCCGCAGGGGGCGATGAGCTCGCTCAACCCGGTGATGCGGCTCGAGGAGCAGATGATCGACGCCATCCTCGCGCACCAGCCGAAGATGAGGCGCGCCGAGCTCGACGCGCGGGTGGTGGAGCTGCTGAAGAGCGTCGGGCTCGCGCCGGAAGTGGCGCGGCGCTATCCGCACGAGCTTTCGGGCGGCATGAAGCAGCGGGCCGCGATGGCGATCGCCACGTCGCTCAGCCCCAAGGTGATCGTCGCGGACGAGCCGACTTCGGCGCTCGACGTGGTGGTGCAGCGCCAGGTGATGCAGACGCTGGGCCGGCTGCAGGGCGGGCTCGGGGCCGCGGTGGTGCTGATCGGGCACGACATGGGGCTGATCGCGCAGTTCGCCGACACGGTGGGCGTGATGTATGCGGGCAAGCTGGTGGAGATCGGGCCGGTGCGGCAGATGATCGAGAGCCCGAAGCACCCCTACACCAAGCTGCTGGTCGAGAGCCTGCCGGGCATCGAGGTGAAGCAGGAACTGGTCGGCATCCCCGGGTTGCCGCCGCCGCTGGTGGACCTGCCGCCGGGCTGCCCGTTCAACCCGCGCTGCCCGTTCGCGTTCGAGCGCTGCGTGCGGGAGACGCCGCTGCTGCAGGAGGTGGGGCCCGACCAGCGGGCCGCGTGCCACCTCTACCCCGAGCACAAGGAATTGCCGCCGTTGCCGGCGCGAGCCGGACGAGAGGTGACGGCATGACTGCGTTGATCGAAGCCAGGGGCGTGACCAAGCGCTACGGCAGTTTCACGGCGCTCGACGACGTGACCATGACGCTCTCGGACAGCGAGCCGTCGATGACGGCGATCGCGGGGGAATCGGGATCGGGCAAGACGACGCTGGCGCGGATGATGCTGGGCTTCATCGACCCGACCGAGGGGGCGGTGGAGTATCGCGGCAAGAACATCGCGACGATGACGCCGGCCGAGAAGCAGGCGTTCCGGCGCGAGGTGCAGCCGGTGTTCCAGGACCCGTTCGAGGTGTTCAACCCGTTCTACCGCATCGACAACGTGCTGTGGACGCCGGTGAAGCGCTTCGGGCTCGCGGACGGCGAGGCCAAGGGGCAGGCGCTGATCGAGGATGCGCTGAAGCGGGTGGGGCTGAGGCCGCAGGATACGCTGGGCCGGTTTCCGCACGAGCTGTCGGGCGGGCAGCGGCAGCGCATCATGGTGGCGCGGGCGGTGCTGCTCAGGCCCAAGCTGATCGTCGCCGACGAGCCGGTATCGATGGTGGATGCGAGCCTGCGGGCGACCATCCTCGACGAACTGCGGACGCTCAACCGCGAACTCGGCATCTCCATCGTCTACATCACCCACGACCTGACGACGGCGTTCCAGATCTGCGACAACATCGTGGTGCTCTATCGCGGCACGGTGGCCGAGGCGGGGGCGGTGGAGCAGGTGATCGGCCGGCCCAAGCACCCCTACTCGCAACTGCTGGTCTCCTCCATTCCGCTGCCCGACCTCGACAAGGCCTGGGGCGGGGAGGAGATCCCGGTGACCGAGGCGAATGCCGCCCGGCCCAACAATGGGTGCAAATTCGCCCCGCGCTGCCCGCATGTGATGGAGATTTGCTGGCAGCAGCCGCCGCCAAAATATATGCCGGACGGCCAGAGGCTGGCGACGTGCTTCCTCTATCGCGACGCGCCGGTTTCGCCCGACGCGGATATCGCCTCCGTTTTCCGGCCGCCGCTGGCGGCTCCAGTTTCGCAACAGGTGTGAACACATGAACCAGATCGACCTCAACGGCCAGGTGGCCGTGATCACCGGCGGTGCCCAGGGCATCGGCTTCGCCATCGCGCAGCGGCTCGTCAAATCGGGCGCGCATGTGCAGCTATGGGACATGAATGCCGAGCAGCTCGGCAGGGCCACGGCGGAACTCGGTGCGGCATCATCGAGCGCGGTGGTCAACGTGACCGATCCCGAGGGGCTCAGGAAGGCGGCCGCGGACCTCGAGGCGGCCAAGGGCAAGATCGACATCCTGGTGCACTCGGCGGGTATCGCGGGCGCCAACAAGCCGCTCGACGAATATGACGTGGACGAGTGGAAGCGGGTGATCGACGTCGACCTCAACGGCACGTTCTACGTGCTGCGCGCGGTGGTGCCGGGGATGAAGAAGCGGAACTACGGCCGCATCGTCAACATCGCCTCGATCGCCGGCAAGGAAGGCAACCCCAACCACTCCCATTACGGCGCGGCCAAGGGCGGCGTGATCGCCATGACCAAATCGCTGGGCAAGGAACTCGCCAAGCACGACATCGCGGTCAACGTGATCACGCCGGCGACGGCGAACACGCCGATCCTCAAGGAACTGAAGCCCGAGTTCATCGACTACATGCTGAGCCGCAT
>JAEYTN010000598.1 GCA_023433985.1 Pseudomonadota bacterium
AACTGCTGCGGCTGATGGGGCGGGACATCGCCGACGCGCTCGAACGGGCGGGGGGATCGTCGCTGCTGCTCGAGCGACGCGTCGAGCGCGTGACGCACCGGCGCGATGGACGCTTCGTGGTCAAGACGGCCGGTGCAGGCGGGCGACAGGTGCTCGGGGCCCGGCAACTGGTGCTGGGGACCGGAGCGCGGCCAGTGCTGCAGGACGAGCCGCGCGCGGCCGTGCTGGGTCGATGCCGTGCCGGAGTGCCGGCGCTCCATTCGGATGAGTTCCTGACGCGCGAAGGATTCGGACGCGCCGTTTCGGCCCTCGCGCAACGGCCGGGCGGGAAGGTGCTGATCGTCGGCGGCGGGGACAGCGCGTTCTCGGCGGCATGGCTGCTGCTGCGGGGGCCGCTGCCGCTGGCCGACGGGGCGATCGTGATGGCGCATCGGCGGACGCCGAGGGTGACGTTCGAAAGCGCCGCCAAGGCGCACGCCGCAGGCTACGAGGCGTTCGGGCCGGAGGACATCTGTCCGCAGTCGGGGATCGTGTTCAGGATCGGCGGGCTGCGCTTCGACCAGGCCGAACTGTTCCTGCGCATCCGGTCGGGGGCGGAACGCCGGGTGCGGCTGGTGCCGGTCGGCGAGGGGCGGCCGGTGGTCGAGGCGGACATCGACTGGGACAGCGTGGCGGTTGCCGTTTTCGCCACCGGCTACGCGCCATCGCTGCCGGCGCTGACGGATGAGGCCGGGCGGCCGCTCGGGCTCATGGGAACGCGGACAGGCAAGTATGTCGATGGCGCGTCGCGCCTGCTGCTGGCGGGGGGCGAGGTGCTGCCGAATGCCTACGCGATCGGCATGTGCTCAGGATTCCTTCCCATGGAGGGCGGCTTCGGCGGCGAGCCGAGCTTTGACGGGCTCGCGAACAGCATCATGCTTTGTCATGGCGCGGTGGGCGCGGCGATCGTGGAGGGGTTGCTGGCGGGGCGGCGGGGGCAACCATCCGCGCGCGTTCCGGAACAAGCCGGGTGGCCGGCATGACGCTTCGGGACGAAGTGGCGCCGGACGATCGCGCGGCAGTGCTCGACCGCTATGCCGAGGAGCGGCGGAAACGGCTGCGGCCGGAGGGCCTGGAGCAGTACGCGCGGCTCGAGGGAGCGCTGAAGCATCTGGCGGAAGATCCGTTCACGCCGCGGACCGAGCGCGGCGCGCGGACGGACCATGTGGATTTCGCCTTCATCGGCGGCGGGTTCTCGGGGCTTGTGACCTGCGCGCGGCTGCGCGAGGCGGGTATCGGCACCATCCGCATCATCGAGCGCGGCGGGGATTTCGGCGGCACCTGGTACTGGAACCGCTATCCGGGGGCGCAGTGCGATACGGCCTCGATGGTGTACCTGCCGCTGCTCGAGGAGACGGGCTACCGGCCGCGCGACAAGTACGCCTACGGGCCGGAGATCCTGGAACACTGCCGGCGTATCGGGCAGCGTTACGACCTCTACGGCAACGCGCTGTTCCATACCGACGTGACCGGCCTCGAGTGGATCGAGGCCTCCTCCCGCTGGCGGATTCGGACCGATCGCGGCGACGACTTCACGGCGAAATATGTGGGGCTCGGCATCGGCGAGCTCCATGTGCCGAAGCTGCCGCGCGGGTCTGGAGTCGAGCGGTTCGGGGGGCATGTGTTCCACGCGAGCCGGTGGGACTACGCCTATACGGGCGGCGATGCGCGGGGGGCTCCCCTGACCGGGCTCGCGGGCAAGCGCGTCGGCATCGTGGGTACGGGCGCGACGGCGGTGCAGTGCGTGTCGCGGCTGGCGGAGAGTGCGGGCGAGCTGTTCGTGTACCAGCGCACGCCGTCCTCGGTGTTTCCGCGGCACAACCGCCCGATCGATCCGGACTGGTTCGCCGGCATCAGCACTGCCGGCTGGCAGGCGCGCTGGCTCGACAATTTCAGCGCCAACCGCAGCGAACTCTGCCTCGCCGATGACCTTGTTGCCGATGGCTGGACGGAGATGGCGCGACGGGCCTGCGAGCGCGTGGGCGGCGGCGGCAGTTCGCGGACGCGGCTGGCCGAAGTGCAGGCCGAGGTCGACCTCGAGTTCATGGACCTGGCGCGGCGGCGGATCGAGGAGACGGTGCGCGACCCTGCTGTGGCCGGGCGGCTCAAGCCCTGGTACGGGCTCTTCTGCAAGCGGCCCTGCTTCAACGACGAATACCTGCCGGCCTTCAACCGGCCCAATGTGCACCTGGTCGATACCGACGGGCGGGGAATCGACGCGGTCGACGAGACGGGCGTGCTGGCTGGCGGGCGGCACGTGGCGCTCGACTGCCTGATCCTCGCCTCGGGCTTCGAGGCATGGACGCCCTATTGGCAGCGACTGGGGTTCGACCCGGCGGGACGCGCCGGGCGAAGGCTCTCGGCCGCGTGGCGCGACGGGGTGCGAACGCTGCACGGCATCCACGCGCATGGCTTTCCCAACCTGTTCTTCATCGATCCGAACCAGGGCGGCAGCCTGTTCTCCAACATCACGCACAACATCGTGGCCTCGGCGGCGGCAGTGGCGGCGGTGGTGAAGAAGGTCGAGGCGGAGGGCTTCGCGGCCGTGGAGGCGGACATCGGACCGGTGGAGCACTGGAGCGGGATGATTCTGCGCGACGGCCGGCGGCTGGGCGCCGAGGGCTGCACGCCGGGCCGCTACAACTACGAGGGGCAGGACCTCGGCCGGGCATCGAAGCTGAACGCCGGCTATCCGGAGGGGGCGCATGCCTTCTTCCGGTACCTCGCGGACTGGGTGGCCTCGGGCAAGCTGGAAGGGCTGACCATGGTCGGGGCGAGGGCGAACTGATGCAGGTGCTGTCGTTCAAGCCCGGGCATGACGGACAGGTGGCGTTCATCCGCGATGGCCGGCTCGAGTTCTCCATCGAGGCGGAGAAGGACAATGGCGCCCGCTATGCGCCCATTTCGCCTTCGACGCTGCTGAGCTCGTTTCCGCGGCTCGGGGGGCCGCCGGATGTGGTGGCGCTCTCGGGCTGGATGGCAGACTTCCATCGCGACAGCCGGGACGTCGGGGCCGGGTATTTCGGCCATGCGGAGGACGGGATCCGCACCGGCGAGATCGACTGGTTCGGGACGCGGGCGCGCTACTTTTCGTCCTCGCACGAGCGGTCGCACCTGATGTGCGCCTACGGGCTGTCGCCGTTCCCACAAGGACAGCCCTGCTACGCGCTGGTGTGGGAAAGCGAGTTCGGCAGCTTCTACTTCATCGACGAGCAGGTGCGGGCGCACAAGCTCACGGACGTGCTCGCCGGGCCTGGGCTGCGCTACAGCATGCTGTACGCGCTGGGCGACCCGAGTTTTCGGGGCCGTTTCCGGATGGAGGATGCGGGCAAGCTGATGGCGCTCGCCGGCTACGGGCAGCGGGGCACGCCGAGCGCCGACGAGCAGCAGGCGATCGAGCGGTTGCTGGGCGACGAGATCACCATGCGACGCTATCGCAAGGAGGACTTCGCCGACCTGCCCTATCACGATATCGGGCTGCGCGACCCTCGCTTCACCGACCTCGCGCGCCGGTTCTCGGATGCGCTGTTCGCGCGCTTCCTCGCGGCGGTGGACGCGCTGCGGCTCGATCCGGGGCTGCCGCTGCTGATTGCCGGCGGCTGCGGGCTCAACTGCGAGTGGAACTCGGCCTGGCGGGAATCCGGACGTTTCAGCGACGTGTTCGTGCCGCCCTGCTGCAACGATTCCGGAGCCGCCATCGGCACGGCGATCGATGCGCAGCGGCACTACACCGGCAACGCCAAGCTCGACTGGTCGGTCTATGCCGGCGAGGAGTTCAGCATCGACCTGGACGAGGTGCCGGGCTTTACGCCCGAGGCGCTGAGCCTGCCGCATGTGGCGGGACGGCTGGTGGCCGGCGAGATCCTGGGTTGGGCCCAGGGCCGCTACGAGATCGGGCCGCGGGCCCTGGGCAACCGGTCGCTGCTGGCCGCACCGTTCCACGCCGAAACACGGGACCGGCTCAACCGGATAAAGGAGCGCGAGGGGTTCCGGCCGATCGCGCCGATCTGCCTCGCGGAGGACGTCGAGCGGCATTTCGGCGGCCACGGGGCGAGCCCGTACATGCTGCATTTCCACCGGGTAACGGACGAGCGGCTCAAGGCCATCACCCATGTCGACGGATCGGCGCGCGTGCAGACGGTGTCGCGGGCGCAGAACGGTCCGATGCATGCGCTGCTCGAGGCCTTCCGCGCCGAAACGGGCGTGGGGGTGCTCTGCAATACCTCGCTCAACTTCAAGGGCGCCGGTTTCATCAACCGGCTGAGCGACCTCGCCGCCTATGCGGAGGCCACCGGGCTCGACGGCTTCGTGGCCGGCGACCGGCTCTATCTGAGACGGCGGGACTGATGCTCGCAACAGACCAACCAGGGAGACAGGAAATGACCAAGCCAGCAATCTTCGACGCCATCGCCTTCCAGTATGACGAGAACCGCGGCGGCGAGGAGCGTGGGCAGCGCTTCGCCGCGAGCTTTGCGCCGTTGCTCAAGCGCGACGAGCGGGTGCTGGAAGTCGGGGTCGGAACAGGCGTGGTCGCCTCGGCACTCGAGGCCCAGGGGTTCAACGTCATCGGCGTGGACGTGTCGCGCGAGATGCTGAAGCGGGCGATCAGCCGCGTGCGGCAGGTGGTCTGGGCGGATATGAACACCCTGCCCTTCGTGGAGAACTCGTTCGGCAGCGTCTATGCGGTATGGGCGCTGCACCTGGCGCAGAACATTCCCGAGATGCTGCACGAGATCCGGCGCATCCTGATCGAAGGGGGCGCCTTCCTCAACTGCTCGGCGGCGAACCGCAACCTGGTGCCGATCAACGACCGGGCCGAGGAGATCATGCTGGGGGTGCACGCCGCGCTCTCGGGCGAGGAGCTGACGGTGGATTCGCCGCGGCAGCTCGAAGGCTATGCCGAGGCGGCGGGCTTTGCGTTCGAGCGCGTGGTGGACATCTCGCACGATTACGAGACGACGCCTTCCAAGATCGCGCTGCATCTCGAACGGCGCGGCATGTCGGTGCTGCAGCGCGCCACGCCCGAGCAGGTGCGCGACATCATCGAGCCGGCATTGGCCGAGCTGAAATCGCTGCCCGAGCAGGTGCTGCGACGCCGGCGCATGCACCAGATCGCCGTGTTGCGGGCGGTGTAGCGATGCAGGTGTGGCAGCCGGCCCCGGTGCGGCTCGAAGGGGTGGACAATTTCCGTGACATCGGGGGCTACCCGGCCGGCGGGCGGATGATGCGGCGCGGACTGGTCTTTCGCTCGGGCGACCTGGCGCGGGCCACGGATGCGGACCTCGCGGCGCTCCACGGCCTGGGGATCGGCGCGATCATCGACCTGCGGCGGCCGGTGGAACGGGAGCGGGCGCCATCGCGACTATGGCCGGGGTTCGACGCGAGGGTGGTGTCCAGCGACGTGGTGGACGAGTTCCAGGACTGGGCGGTGGCACTGAGGGCCGTGGCCACCGTGGATGCCGCCTGGTTCGAGCGGCACAACACCGAAACCTACGCGACGCTGGCCTTTTCGCCGCGCAATGTCTGGCTGTTCGGGGAGTGCCTGCGGCTCCTCGCCACCACCGAGCGCCCGGTGCTGATGCACTGCGCGGCGGGCAAGGACCGGACCGGCCTGCTCACCGCCATGCTGCAGCGCATCGCCGGGGTGAAGATGGACGACATCGTCGCCGAGTACCTGCAGACCAACGCCGCGGTGCTCACCGAGGTGCGGATGGCGCGGCTCGGCACGTGGCTCGAAACGCAGACCGGGCACCGGCTGGATGCGCCGGCGCTGACGGCGGCGCTGGCGGTGCGGCCGGCATACCTCGCCTCGTGCTTTGCGGAAATCGACAAGGCGCATGGCTCTTTCGAGGGGTATGTCCGCGATGTGCTGGAAGTGCCGGACGCCTTTCTGGACCAAATCAAGATCCGTCTACTCGAATAAGGTTGAGCACATATCGGCTACGTAGGTGATTTCCGATATCAGACTAGCAGTAACATTACGAACTCCGAGCCGGCTTGAATTGGTTTGTGACAGTTGCAATACTTTTCATGCGCCTGATACTAAAAGTACAAATTACGCAGGCGCACGACACAACTGAGCTGCAGGTACTGTAGCCCACGATTTTACATCGACTGGGGTGAAGATGAGTATTGGCGTCAGCATGGTAGTAAAGAACGAGGCGCACCGGGTCGGCGCCTGTTTCAGCGAAATCGCCGCAGAGGTGGATTCGGTCGTGGTGGTGGACACGGGCTCTACCGACGACACGGTGGGGATGCTGCAACGGGAGTTCGGCATCTCGGCGATAAAGGCCGATCCCTATGCGACCGACCCCGACGTGATCACCCACGCGCGCAACCTCAGCCTCGAGCACAATGATTGCGACTGGGTGCTGGTGCTGGATGCCGACGAGACGGTGACCGCCAGCGATGTGGCGCGGCTCAAGGAGATTACGGCGGAAAGCCGCGACGATGCGTACTTCCTCACCTGGCGGAACGCGCGGGGCGGTGGGCACTTCGACGACTACAAGCTGGCGCTCTTCCGCAACGGGCTCGGCATCCGCTTCGACGGGCTGGTGCACTGCAACCCGCAACCCTCGCTGCGGCGGCTGGGGCTTGAGGCGAAGCTGCTGCCCGAAATTGCCATCGCGCATTCGCTCGAGGAGCGCAGCCCCTTCCGCACCAAGCGCAAGGACCGGCTGGCGCGCTATGCCGCCGACGATCCGCAATGGTGGCGATACCAGTGGTTCCTCGGCTACACCTACTTCAAGGAAAACGACTTCGAAAATGCCGTGCCGCTGCTACGCGACACCTGCAACTCGCTGTCCGCGGATTTTCCGGTCGAGTGCCTCAACGCGCACATCGTGCTCACCGACCTCAATGCCCGAAAGGGCATCCACGACAAGTGCTTCCGCATCATGCGGCAGGCGGCGTCCTTCTACGAGCAGGTGAAGGACGATTTCGAGGTGAAGGCGAACCGGCAGATGGGCGCCTGGATCGCCGAGGCCGTCGACCTGATCAACCAGAACAAGCTCGAAGCGGTGCGCAGCTATGAATTCGCCTACTGACAACGCCCCTCCGGGCAAGGTGCTCACCAAGAACGTGTTCGGCGCCACCGACCCGCTGTTCCGCAAGGAGCCGGGCGAGTACATGACCGGCGAGGAGCAGGCCTATTGGCGCGAGCGCTACGAGGCGCAGGCCAAGGAGCTCTATGCCGGGCACTTCCGGCAGACGCCGGAGATTGCGCTGGAGCTGCGCGCCAAGTACGCGGCGCCGTCGTTCGGCAAGGTGAAGGTGTTCGACCTGCTGCACCGGCTGGCCGAGTGCATCGACCCCACCGATACCGAGCTCTACTGCGTCGACCAGCTCGTGCACACGCTGCAGGTGGCCGAGGGCATGGAGCTCGACGGCATCGAGGACGAGGGGCTGCTGCTGGCAGCGGTGCTGCACGACCTGGGCAAGGTGACGGAACTGCTGGGCGAAAAGCCCGAGTACATCAACGGGCCGAACGAGCCGATCGGCGAGAACCTGCCCGGCTGCGGGCTCGACAACATCGTGACCACCTGGAACCACGACGAGTTCGCCTACCAGAAGCTCAAGGACCATGTGCCCGACTACGTCGCCTGGCTGATCCGCTTCCATTCGCTGCGCTTCGATATGTCGCGCGCCTTCATGGACGAGCGCGACCGCGACTACTACGAGCGCTACCTCGGAGTGTTCCGGAAGTACGACCTGGGCACCAAGTCCATCTACAAGCTGCCCAAGAAGCGGCTCGCGGACTACCAGGGGCTCATCGAGAAGTACCTGCCCGAGCCGATCGAGATCTAGGTGTGCGGCATCGCCGGGCTGGCCGGAGCGCGGCCCATCGCCGAGATCGGCCGCCAAGTGCAGGGGATGACCGATGCCCTGCGGCACCGGGGGCCGGACGGCGACGGCGTGTGGGTCGACGCGTCGGGCGCGGTGGCCCTCGGCCATCGGCGGCTGGCGGTGGTCGATCCGGTGGCGCGGTCGGACCAACCGATGCGGAGCCCGGACGGCCGATACGCCGTGTCGTTCAACGGCGAGCTCTACAATTATCGCGAGGTGCGGCGGGAGCTGATCGGCCTGGGGCGGTGCTTCGCCACCGAGTCCGACACCGAGGTGCTGGTCCACGCGATCGCCGAATGGGGCGTCGAGGGGGCGCTCGACCGGCTCGAAGGAATGTTCGCGTTTGCGGCGTGGGATGCCACGAAGCGGCAGCTCTGGCTTTGCCGGGACCGGTTCGGCATCAAGCCCTGCTACTGGATGTGGCGGGATGGGGTGCTGGCGTTCGGCTCGGAGCTGAAGGCGCTGTTCGCCTGGTGGCGAGAGCCGATGCCGCTAAGGCCGGCGGCCGTGCGCTCGCTGCTCGAATACGGCTATGTCGCCTCGCCGCACTGCATCTTCGAGGGGATCAGCCAGCTCGAGCCGGGTCAGTTACTGCAGTTCCGGCCGGGAGAGGAGCCCCGGACGCGGTTCTACTGGGACGTCCGCGAGCGCAAACGGCGGCAGGCGGGGCGGCTGGACGGGGCCGGCGATGCCGAGCTGCTCGATGCAACGGACACACTGCTCGACCGGGCGGTGCAGCAATACCTTCAGGCCGACGTGCCGGTGGGGTGTTTCCTGTCGGGTGGCATCGACTCGTCACTGATCGCAGCGGTGGCGGCCCGACACACGGGGCGGCTCAAGACCTTCGCCATCGGCTTTGCCGAGGCCAAATGGGACGAGAGCTGGAAGGCGCGGGAGGTGGCCCGGCACATCGGCACGGAGCATCACGAGCTGATGCTGGGGGCGGCCGAGGCACGGGGGTTGGTGGACGCCCTGCCCCGCCTCTACGACGAGCCGTTCGCGGATTTTTCGCAGTTGCCGACGCTTGCGGTGAGCCGGCTGGCGCGGCAGCAGGTGACGGTCAGCCTGTCGGGCGATGGCGGCGACGAGCTGTTCGCCGGTTACGACCGGTACGGCTGGGCGCAGAATTTCTGGACCCTGGTGCACAGCCTGCCGAAGCCGCTGGCCGAGGCGGTGCTGGACCATCTGCAGCATAACCGCGTGGCGCCGACGGTGCCGGCGAGCCTGCCGGCCTCCATCCGGGAAGTGCTGGTGGAACTGCCCAAGAAGCTGCCGTTCGGACGGCCGATCCGGTCGTTCGAGGCACTGTACGAGCGGATCATTCGTACCGGCGCCGGGGCTCCTTTTCGGGCCGGTGCGGGGGCGGGAATGCCGGGCTTGCTGCAGGACTGGCCGGATGCGCCGGAACTCGGCACGACCGACCGGATGCAGCTAGCCGACCTCAGGCGGTACATGGGCGACGGCATCCTCACCAAGGTCGACCGGGCGAGCATGAGCGTGGGGCTCGAAGTCCGGATTCCGCTGCTGAGCGAGCCGCTAGTGGACTTCGCACTCGAGCTGCCCGAGCGGATGAAGTTCACCGGCACGACGCAGCGGCGGCTGCAGAAGGAACTGGCCTACCGGTACGTGCCGCAGGCGCTGATCGACCACCCGAAGATGGGGTTCGGCTTCCCCATCGACAGCTGGCTGCGCGGCTGCCTGAGGGATTGGGGCGAGGCGCTGCTCTCGCCCCAATCCCTCAGTGGCATTCCCTATCTCGATGCGGAGGCGGCGATGGGGTTGTGGCGGACGCACCAGAGCGGGGCAGGCAACGAGCACTGGCGGCTGTGGCCGGTGCTGATCTACGCGCAGTGGTTCCACCACTGGCGTCGACACATCGCGGCGTGAGGGGACCATGCGAGAGAGCTACGACGACCTGCCGCCATTGCCGCAGATGCCGGACCCGACGGACGATCTCACGGCGTGGCTGCGGAGGGTGGCGGATGGTGCGCATGCCGGGGATCCGGCCGCGCTGGCCGACCGGCTCGGGCACGCGGTTGGCCGCTACTGGGACGCGCATCGCGAGGGCCGGCCGA
>JAEYTN010000111.1 GCA_023433985.1 Pseudomonadota bacterium
GAGCGATAGAGCAGGTTCATGGTCGGCACGCCCGTCACCCTGTAGATCGGCCTCAGCTGCAGGTGATCCTGCAGGTTCTCGCCCACGCCCGGCGCATGCCGCACCACCGCGACGCCGAGCTCACCGAGCCGTCCCGCGTCGCCGATACCCGACCGCTCGAGGATAGCCGGTGTCGCCACCGCCCCGGCCGACAGCACCACCTGCCGCCGCGCCCGGATCGTCCGCGTCTCGCCGGCCCGCCGCACCACAACGCCGGTCGCTCGCACCCCGTCAAACGTCACCCGCTCCGCCACCGCTTCGGTGAACACCTCGAGATTCGTCCGCCTGAGCGCCGGTGCGAGGAAGCCGCGCGCCGCGCTCCAGCGCCGACCCAGCTTCTGGTTCACGTCGAAATAGCCGCAACCCCCGTTGTCGCCGGTGTTGAAGTCGTTGCTGCGCGGAATCCCCGCCTGCTCGGCCGCTGCGATGAACGCATCGAGCACCTGCCAGCGCATCCGCGGCTGCTCCACCCGCCACTCGCCTCCGGTCCCGTGATAGGGTCCCGCGCCACGCCAGCTGTCCTCCTGCCGCCTGAACACCGGCAGCACGTCGTCCCAACCCCAGCCATCGAGCCCCATGTCGCGCCAGCGGTCATAGTCGGCCGCCTGCCCGCGCATGTAGATCATCGCGTTGATGGCCGACGAGCCACCCAGCACCTTGCCCCGCGGGTAGGCCAGGTCGCGGCCATTGAGCCCCGCCACCGGCTCGGTACGCATCATCCAGTCGGCGCGCGGATTGCCGATGGCGAACAGGTAGCCGACCGGGATGTGAAACCAGATCCAATCGTCGCGCCCGCCCGCCTCGACCAGCGCCACGCGATTTCGTCCATCCGCCGACAGCCGGTTGGCGAGCACGCAGCCCGCCGAGCCGCCCCCGCACACTACATAGTCGAACTCCTCGGCCACCCTCGATCGCCCTCCCCACTCCCGCCGAGGTTGGCCGGGGAAAGCCAAAAAGCATACTAGCAATTCGCCCTGTCCCCCACCGCGGCAGCGCCACCACTGGACAATCCACCTCAGGCGGCGGAAAGGAGGGGCCGATGCTCACCTACCTCGCCCGCCGCCTGGTCATCCTGCTGCTGTCGCTGTTCATCGCGGCGGTGATCCTGTTCGTGCTGCTCCGCCTCCTCCCGGGCGATCCGGCCAATGCCCTGCTCGGCGTCGGCGCCACCCCAGCACAGATCGAGGCCGCCCGCGCCCAGGTCGGCTCCGACCAGCCGCTGATCGTCCAGTTCGGCACGTTCCTCGGCAACCTCGCCCGCTTCGATCTCGGCCAGTCCTTCGTTTCCCGCGCCGGCGTGCTTGAGGAAATCGGCAACCGCATGATCGTCACGGCCCCGCTGACCATCCTCGGCTTCCTCCTCGCCGTGCTCATCGCCCTGCCCCTCGGCATCCTCGCCGCCGTGAAGTCCCACCGTTGGTATGGCGCTGTCATCTCGGTCGTCAGCCAGCTGGGCATCGCCATCCCGGTGTTCTGGCTCGGCATCCTCATCGTCACCGTCTTCGCCATCAACTTCAGGCTCTTCCCCTCGGGCGGCTTTCCACTGAAGGGCTGGGCCAATTTCGGCGAAGCCGCCACCGCCATGGTGCTGCCCGTCCTCACCGTCGCCCTGGTCATCGCCGCGTCGCTGATCCGCTATGTGCGCGCCGCCACGCAGGATGTGCTCGGTTCCGACTACCTGCGCACCGCCCGCGCCCTGGGCGCCAGCTTCCCCGCGGCACTGATCCGCCACGGCATCCGCAACGGCGCCGTCCCGGTGGTCTCCATCCTCGGCATCGAGCTCGCCACCACCTTCCTCGGCGCCGTCGTGGTCGAACGGGTCTACGCCCTCCCCGGCCTCGGCAGCATGCTCCTCCTCGCCATCCAGCAGCGCGATTACCCCAACGTGCAGGGCGTCCTCTTCATCTCTACCTTGCTGGTGCTGGTCATCGGCTTCACCGCCGACCTGCTGCAGCGCTTCATCGATCCGCGCCTGCGCGGCCGCCGGAGCGAGGCATGAGCGCCATCGCCCTGCCGGCCCGCCGCCGCTCGCTCACCCTCACGCTCGGCCTCGTCCTGGTCGGCCTCCACGTCGTCGTCGGCCTCCTCACTCTCGTCTGGCTGCCCTACGATCCCACCGGCATGAGCGGCGGCCGCCTCGCCCCGCCTTCATGGGAACATTGGGCCGGCACCGACCGCCTCGGCCGCGACTTCTTCACCCAGGTGATGATCGGCTCGCGCATCGCGCTGATTGTCGGCACCGGCGCCCTGCTGATCGGCGGCATCATCGGCGTCACGGTCGGCCTCCTCGCCGCCTTCGCAACGAAGCTGCTGGATGACGCGCTCGCCGCCACGCTCGACATACTCATAGCCTTCCCCACACTGCTGATCGCCATGCTGGTCGTCGCCGCCAGCGACACCGCCAGCCTCTTCACCGCCATCCTCGCGCTGGGCATCGCGCTCTCGGCCATCGTCGCCCGCCTCACCCGTATCCTCGCCAAGCGTGTGCTGCTGATGGACTACATCACCGCCGCCCGCACCTCCGGCGCCTCGTGGCCCGCGATCGTGTTCGAGCACGTCCTCCCCAACATCGCGCCAACCCTGGCGGTGAACTTCGCGCTGCAATTCGGCCTCGCCGTCATCGCCGAAGCCTCGCTGAGCTATCTCGGCCTCGGCGCCCCGCCCCCCAACGCCAGTTGGGGCCGCCTGCTGCAGGAAGCACAGGGCACCGTCTACACCGCCCCCATCGGTGCCATCGCCCCCGGCCTCGCCCTCGTCTCCCTCGCCATCGGCATCAACCTCCTCGCCGACGGCCTCCGTGACCTCGCCGACCCCGCCCGTCGAGGCCGCGCATGACGCTCCTCGCCATCGACAACCTCACCCTCACCGTCGCCGGCCTGCCGCTCGTGCAGAACCTCTCGCTCGCCCTGGCCCCCGGCGAGCGCCTCGGCCTCATCGGCGAATCCGGGTCCGGCAAGTCGCTGACCGCCCTCGCCGCCATCGGCCTCCTCCCGCCCGCCATCCAGGCCACCGGCTCGATCACGCTTGCCGATACGCAGGTCATCGGCGCCCCCGAGGCGACGCTGAACCGCCTCCGCGGCACCGTCACCGCCACCGTGTTCCAGGAGCCGGTCACCGCCCTCGATCCGCTGATGAAGATCGGCCGCCAGGTCGCCGAACCCCTCGCGCGCCGCGCCCGCCGCGATGGCAACCGCATCGACCTCGACCGCGAAGTCACCGCCCTGCTCGAAGCCGTTGCCCTGCCCGACCCCGCCCGCATCGCCCGCGCCTACCCGCACGAAATCTCGGGCGGCCAGCGCCAGCGCGTCGCCATCGCCATGGCCCTCGCCTGTCGCCCGCAGCTCCTCATCGCCGACGAGCCCACCACCGCCCTCGACGTCACGACCCAGGCCGAAATCCTCCGGCTGCTCGACGCCCTGGTCCGCGACCGCAACATGGCCCTGCTCTTCATCAGCCACGACCTCCCCGTTGTCGCCAGGATCGTCGACCGCGTCGTCGTCCTGCAGCGCGGCGAGGCCGTCGAAACCGGCCCCGTCGCCGAGGTCTTCGCCACCCCCCGGCACCCTTACACGCAAAGCCTCGTCGCCGCCGCCCGCCAGTTCGACGCCGCGCTGGAGGCCGTACCGTGACTCCCACAACCAGCCTGCTCCGCGTCGAAAACCTCAGCTTCGCCTACGGTCGCCGCCCCACCCTCAGCGACGTGAGCTTCACCGTCGAGTCTGGCCGCTCCCTCGGCCTCGTCGGCGAATCCGGCTCCGGCAAGACCACGCTGCTCCGCCTCATTCTCGGCCTCGAGCGCGCCGCTTCGGGCCGCATCCTCTTCGACAACACCCCGGTCGAACCGCGGAACGCCGCCTTCATGCGCACCTACCGCCGCAACGTGCAGGCCGTTTTCCAGGACCCCTACTCCTCCCTCGACCCGCGCCAGAAGGTGCTCCGCATCGTCTCGGAGCCGCTGCGCGCCCTCGGCATCGAAGGCGACCACCGCGCCATGGTGCGGGCCGCCCTCGTCGGCGTCGGCCTTGACCCTGACATCCTCGACCGCCTGCCGCACGAGTTCTCGGGTGGCCAGCGCCAGCGCATCGCCATCGCCCGCGCCATCGTCGCCCGTCCCCGCCTGCTGCTCGCCGACGAGGCCGTCTCGGCGCTCGACCTCTCCACCCGCATCCGCATCATCGAGCTGTTCAAGACCCTCGCCACGCAGATGTCTCTGCTCTTCGTTTCACATGATCTCGGTGCCGTGGCAGCGCTTTGCGACGAGCTCGTCATTCTGGAAAAAGGCCGCCTCGTCGAGGCCGGCCCCACTCGCCAAATCCTCCACGATCCCCAACATCCCTATACGCGCACGCTCCTCCACAGCGTTCCGCGCATGCCTGCCTGATCAAGGACTGCACTCCATGCCTATCCCTGCTGACTACCCCGCCCAGCTCGAAGCCTGGAAGCAGCGGCGCCTCGCCGCCCTCAGGGCCCCCAATGGCTGGCTCAACATCATCGGCCGCACGTGGCTCGAGCCCGGCACCGTCACCGTCGGCTCCGATCCCGACAGCGGCATCGTCCTCTCGGCCGGCCCGGCAAAGCTCGGCACCCTCACCCAGCACGAGAACGGCGAGGTCGATTTCGTTCCCGCCGACGGCAGCCCCGCGCACCACCTCGTGCCCAGCAAGAAGCGCCCCCCGCACTTCCTGCTCCACGGGCTCCACGTCGAGGTCACCACCATCAACGGCCAGAACGCCCTGCGCGTCCGCGACACCAACTCCACCGCGCCCGACGAGCTCGAAGCGCTCCGCTACTTCCCCGTCGATCCGAGCTGGCGTATCGAGGCGAAGTGGGTGCCCTACGAGGCGCCGCGCGGTCTCACCGTCAACACCACCAAGGACATCGAGACCGAGGTCGAAGTGACCCACAAGGCCGTGTTCGAAAAGGACGGCCGCACCTGGGAACTCATCGCCACCCACGGCACCCCGGAAGCCCCCCAGTTCGTCATCCGCGACCTGACCAGCCGCGACGACACCTACCCGGCGAGCCGCTTCGTCTATGGCGAGGACGTGACGGCAGATACCATCGTCCTCGACTTCAACAAGGCCATCAATCCGCCCTGCGCTTTCACGGAATACGCGGTGTGCCCGCTGCCGCCGGCCGAAAACGTGCTGCCGATCCGCATCGAGGCGGGTGAAAAGCGGCTGTCGGTCCTGCACTGACGGCACGGCGTATGGGACGCATCTGCCTGCGCTGAGATACCAAACGCCCCATCGAGGAACCAGGTCGGGACACTGAGTTTGACAGGGTCTTCCCCCGTGACAACGGGGGAAGGGGACCATGCGAAGCATGGTGAAGGGGGCGGCACCGGCACCGCGCCCGTACGACAAGCCTACTTCAGCAGATCCGGCCTTCTCGCCCGCGTCAGCGCCTCGCTCTCGGCGCGGCGCCATCTTTCGACCTTGCCGTGGTCGCCGGAGG
>JAEYTN010000092.1 GCA_023433985.1 Pseudomonadota bacterium
CCGTGCTTGCGGCCACCATTGTTGTTGCGCCCACGGGAGCGGTTCTTGTTGTTCTGCTGGTTTGGTCTCATCGTCTCTTTTCAAGCCTTGGAAAAGAACACTAAGGCAACATCTGGCCATCGGGCACTTTAGGTCCGGGCATCCCCTCCTGAGGGCTGCAAGCGGCCATGTCTCTACAGTGCCTGAGCTATCGCGTGCTGAGCCACCTGTGGCTCATCTTGGGCGATCCGGTTCCTCGTCCGAGTGCCGCGCTGCCAAATGCAGCTTTGCCGATGAGCGGGTAGCCGTCACCTTGGCGAGGGCATCCCGCGCCGTTGACAGCAATCGGAACCTATCTGGTTCGTTCTCCTATTGCCAGCACAAAATATGGGCTGTCCTAATGGATACTCAAGGGGCAGCCGCGATACGGGCCACGATCATGCGTTCATGTTCGTTGAGATCGTGTTCGACTTGGATGGCGCCGAAGCCTGCTTCGGCGAAGATATCGGTGACCGCCGCCCCCTGCCCCGTGCCGATTTCAAGCAGCACGACGCCCTCCGGCTTGAGGAAGCTCGCGGCCTCGCGGGCGATGGCCCGGTAGGGCCGGACGCCGTCTGGTCCGCCATCGAGCGCGAGGCGCGGATCGTGTTCGCGCACCTCGATGCTCAGCGTCTCGATGGTGGCGCTTTCGATATAGGGCGGGTTGGAGACGATGAGGTCGAAGCGCTCCGAAGGCTCCACCGGATCGAACCACGAGCCCTGCCGCGTCTCGAAGCGGTCGGCCACGCCGTGGCGGGCCGCGTTGACGCGCGCCATGTCGAGGGCGTCCCTGGACAGATCGACCGCGACGGCACTGAGGTCGGAAAACTCGGTGAGCATCGCAATGGGGATGCAGCCGGTGCCGGTGCCGAGGTCCAGGATCTTCGGGTGGTCGAGCGGGCCGACGACCTCGAGGCCACGCTGCACCAGCATTTCGGTCTCGGGACGCGGCACGAGGGTGGCGTCGTTGAGCTTGAACGAAAGCCCCCAGAACTCCTTCTCGCCGATGATGCGGCTGACCGGCTCGCCCTTGAGCCGGCGGGCGGCGAGGGCTTCGAGGGCCTTGAGCTGCGCGGGGGTGGGTGTGTCACGCTCGCGGTTGACCAGCGTCAGCCGGTCCATCCCGAAGGCCGACTCGGCGAAGATGCGGGCATCGAGCTCCGCCGTGTCGATGCCGGCGCGCCTGAACAGGTCGCGTACTCCCCTCCATGCGGCCCCCACGGTCAGTGTCAGGAAATCCCCTCCATCGCGGCGAGCTGCGCCGCCTGGTTCTCGGTGATCAGCGCGTCGATCAGTTCGCCAAGGGCGTCGCCTGCGATGACCTTGTCGAGCTTGTAGAGCGTCAGGTTGATGCGGTGGTCGGTCACGCGGCCCTGCGGGAAGTTGTAGGTACGGATGCGCTCCGAGCGGTCGCCCGATCCCACCTGCTCCTTGCGGGCATCGGCGCGGGCCGTGTCGCGGGCATTGCGCTGCTCTTCATAGAGCCGCGCCTGCAACACCTTCATGGCAGTGGCGCGATTCTGGTGCTGCGACTTCTGCGAGGCGGTGACCACGATGCCGGTGGGGATGTGGGTGATGCGCACCGCCGAATCGGTGGTGTTGACGTGCTGCCCGCCGGCGCCGGACGACCGCATGGTGTCGATGCGGATGTCGTTGGGCGCGATATCGATCTCGATGTCCTCGACCTCCGGCAGCACCGCCACGGTGGCGGCCGAGGTGTGGATGCGGCCCTGCGCCTCGGTGGCCGGGACGCGCTGCACGCGGTGCACGCCCGATTCGAACTTCAGCTTCGCATAAACGCCTTTGCCCGAGATGTTGGCGACCACCTCCTTGTAGCCGCCGACTTCGCCCGGGCTCTCCTCCAGCAGCGAGAACTTCCAGCCGTTGAGATCGGCGTAGCGCTGGTACATGCGCAGCAGATCGCCGGCGAACAGTGCCGCTTCGTCGCCGCCCGTACCGCCGCGCACTTCAAGGATGACGCTCTTTTCGTCCGCCGCGTCCTTGGGGAGTAGCAGGATGCGGATGTCCTGCACCGCGGCTTCGATCCGGGGCTTCAGCTCCTCGATCTCGGCCTCGGCCATCTGGGCCATTTCCTTGTCGCCGGACTTGAGCAGCTCCTCGGCCGCTTCGAAGTCGGCGACGAGCTTCTGGTACGCCTGGATGGGACGCACCACCGGCTCGAGCTCGGCATATTCCTTGGAAAGGCGGACATATTCATCGGCCGACGGACCGGACGCGAGCGCCGCTTCGATGGAATCGAAGCGCTTGGTCATGGTGTCGAGCTTGTCTTGGGGCAGCGTGGGCATAGGGAGCTAGATAGCGAGTCCCTGGCGTCCTGCCCAGTCGAGCAGCAGCTCACGGATCGAAGCGCCGTTTGCCCCCTCGGCGAGAGCGGCGGTAACGGACTCGCGGATGGGTTTGAGTTCGAGCCCGAGGATCATCTCCTTGATCGGGCCGATGGAGGGCGGGCTCATGGAGAGCTTGGTCATGCCGATCGAGAGCAGCGCCAGCGCCTCGACCGTGCGGCCCGCCAGCTCGCCGCACATGGTGAGCGGCACATTGTAACGCCCGGCCATCTCGACGATATGTCGCAGCGCCCTCAGGCGCGGCAGCGCGATGGGGTCGTAGGCCTTGGCGACACGGGGATTGCCGCGATCGGCGGCGGTGAGGAACATCACGAGGTCGTTGGAGCCGATCGAGACGAAATCGGCCTCGGGCAGGACCTGGTCGAGCTCCCAGAGCAACGAGGGCACCTCGATCATGGCGCCGAGTTCTAGCTTCGAGGGCACCGGCCGGCCTTCATGCGTCATGCGCTCGAGCTCCTTTTCGACCACCACCCGGGTGGCCCGGAACTCCCATGCGTCGGTGACCATGGGCACGAGGATCTTCATCGGCCCGCCATTGGCTGCCTGCAGCAGCGCGCGGACCTGGATACGGAGCAATCCCTGCCGCTCGAGCGCGAGCCGCAGGGAGCGGAAGCCCATGGCCGGATTCTCCTCGGCCTCGGAGCGCAGGTACGGGATCACCTTGTCGCCGCCTACATCGAGCAGGCGGAAGACGATAGGCTTCCCCTCCGTCAACCGGATAGCCTCGGCGTAGAGCTCCACCTGCTCGCGCAGTCGCGGCAGCCGCGAGGCGATCATGAATTGCAGCTCGGTGCGGAACAGTCCGACACCCGCCGCGCCGGTGTCCTGCAGCATGGGCAGGTCGGCGACGAGGCCGGAATTGTGCAACAGCGTGATCTCGATGCCGTCGCGCGTGATCGCAGGCTTGTCCTTGAACTCGAGATAGTGCGCGCGCCGCTTCGCCGAGAGCCGCACCTTGTCGACATAGACCTGGATCATGTCCGGGCTGGGCCGCAGGTGGACCGTGCCCGTCGACGCATCGACGATGATGTCGTCGCCCGCTTCGGACAGCGACGCGATGTTCTGTGCCTGCCCGACCGAGACGAGGCCGAGCGATTTGGCGATGATGGCGACATGCGAGATCGCCGCGCCCTCCTCGAGCACCACGGCCCGCAGGCGGCTACGATCGTATTCGAGCAGCTCGGCCGGGCCCATGTTGCGGGCGACGAGGATGGCGTTCTCGGGCAACTCCTTGCGGCCCATGGCGCTGCCGTTTCCGGTGAGCATGCGCAGGAGCCGATTCGCGAGGTCGTCGAGATCATGCAGGCGGTCGCGGATATAGGGGTCGGTCTGCCGCATCATGCGGGCGCGCGTATCGTTCTGCACCCTTTCGACTGCCGCTTCGGCGGTAAGGCCGTTGTTGATCGCCTCCGTGAGCCGATCCACCCAGCCGCGATCATGCGCGAACATGCGGTAGCTCTCGAGGATCTCGCGATGATCCGAGAACGACTGCATGTCGCCGTGCTGCAGCATGTCGTCGATCGACAGCCGCATCTTGGCGAGGGCGTCGGACAGCCGAGCGAGCTCGACCTCGATGTCCTCGGCGACGAAGTTGGTGACGACGACGCGAGGATCGTGCAGCACCACCTTGCCCAGCGCCACTCCTTCGGTGAAGCCGGCGCCGTTGAAGGTGCGCGGACGGCGAAGCTCGATGTCCTGGCCGGGGCGCACCAGCGCGTCGAAATCGGCGGTCGACATCATTTCGGCGAGCAGCGTCGCCGTGGTGAGCATCGCCTCGATCTCGTCTTCCCCGAAGTGCCGGGCATCCTTGTTCTGGACGACCAGCACGCCCAGCGTCTGCCCGGCGCGCAGCACCGGCACGCCGAGAAAAGCCTGGAACGGGTCTTCGCCGGTTTCCGGCCGGTAGGCGAAAGCGGGATGGGAGGGAGCGTTGTCGAGCGCCAGCGGCTCGGCCTGCTTGGCGATGAGGCCGACCAGGCCTTCGCCGAGGCGCAGCGTGGTCATGTGCACCGCGCTCGCCTGCAAGCCGTGCGTGGCGAACAGCTCGAGCGCGGAATCGTCGCGCAGCACGTAGAACGAGCACACGTCGGTGTGCATGTTGCCCGCGATCAGATCCACGATCTTGTCGAGCCGGGCCTGCGAAGCCAACGGCTCCGCCATGGTTTCGCGCAGCTGCCTCAAGAGCACGCGCGGCCCGCTGATCGCTGTCGCCATCGTCTCCGCCCGGCGGCCCCCGGCCGCCCTACGGCCCGGGCAAACCGTCGAACGAACGGGTTACTCAGGCGTCCTGTTTATCCAGTCCGTAATACGTATGGAGGGCGCGAACCGCAAGCTCGGCATATTCGTCGTCGATCAGCACCGAAGTCTTGATCTCGGACGTGGTGATCAGCTGGATGTTGATCGATTTGTCGGCCAGCGCCTTGAACATGGACGCAGCCACGCCGGCATGGTTGCGCATGCCCACGCCAACCACCGAAACCTTGGCGCCGCCCTTGGCGGTGTTGAGCGTGCGATACTCGAACTTGCCGGCCTTGCTGGCCGCTTCGAGCGCCTTGATCGCCTTGTCGTGCTCGGCGTCGGGCACGGTGAAGGTGATGTCGGTAGTGGCGCCATCCTCGGAGATGTTCTGCACGATCATGTCGACGACGATGGATTCGTCGGCGAGCGCGCCGAAGATCGAGGCGGCAACGCCCGGCCTATCCTTGACGTCGCGCAGCGTGATCTTGGATTCGGCCCGCGCCAGGGTGACGCCCGAAACGATCTGCTTTTCCATGATCTCATCCTCATCGCATACGAGCGTGCCGGGAACGCCCGGCGTACCATCGGGCGCAACCTGCGGCGCATCCGGGTCATCGAAAGTGGAACGGACGGTGAGGCGCACCTTGTGCGCCATCGCCATCTCGACCGAACGGATCATCAGCACCTTGGCGCCGAGCGAAGCCATTTCCAGCATTTCCTCGAAGGAAATCCGGGTGAGGCGCTGCGCCTTGGAGGTGATGCGCGGGTCGGTCGTGTAGACGCCGTCCACATCGGTGTAGATGTCGCAGCGATCGGCGCCGACGGCGGCCGCAACGGCGACTGCCGACGTGTCGGAGCCGCCGCGGCCGAGCGTCGTGAGGCGGCCGGAGGGCGCAATGCCCTGGAAGCCGGTGATGACGGGCACGACGCCTTCGGCGAAGCGCTTGTTGAGCTCGGTCGGGTCGATCTCGACGATGCGGGCGGCACCATGCGCGTCGTCGGTCTTGATCGGCACCTGCCAGCCTTGGAAGGAGCGCGACGGGATGCCCATTTCGTTGAGCACTATGGCCATGAGGCCGGCCGTGACCTGCTCGCCCGAGGCGACGACGGCGTCGTACTCGCGCGCATCGTGCAGCTTCGACGCCTCGTTGACCCAGCCGACCAGTTCGTTGGTCTTGCCGCTCATGGCGGAAACGACGACCGCGACCTCGTTGCCGGCTTCGACCTCGCGCTTGATGTGCCGCGCAGCCTGCCGGATGCGCTCGACGGTGGCGACCGAGGTGCCGCCGAACTTCACTACGATACGGCCCAAGGCCCCTACCCCGACTTTGCCCGCCAGAACCCGCGGGTACGCTCAAGAATTGGGCGGGGGTGTCGCATAAACGGCCCCGCTTATCAACGGGGTGTTAGGTCGCTGCCGGGCGGGCGACTGGGAACGCGGCGCGGTGCGCTCTTGCCTCGCAAGCGGCAGGGGCCGATAACCCATCCCATGACCGATACCACCATCAATCCCGACGAGATCGCCAAGTTCGCGGCCATGGCGGACGAGTGGTGGAATCCGAAGGGCAAGTTCAAGCCGCTGCACAAGTTCAATCCGGTGCGGCTGGGCTATGTGCGCGACAATGCCATCCGCCATTTCGGGCGCGACGGTTCGGTGCGCCGGCCGCTCGAGGGTTTGCGGATACTCGATATCGGTTGCGGCGGCGGCCTGCTGAGCGAACCGCTGGCGCGGCTTGGCGCTTCGGTGACCGGCATCGATGCGGGCGAGAAGAACATCGCCATCGCCAGGGTGCACGCCGAACAGTCCGGGCTCGCGATCGATTATCGCGCCGTGACGGCGGAGGCACTGGCAGCCGAGGGCGCGCGGTTCGACATCGTGCTCAACATGGAAGTGGTGGAGCACGTCGACAACGTGCCGCTCTACATGCAGAGCTGTGCGGAACTGACGGCGCCGGGCGGGCTCAACTTCACCGCCTCGATCAACCGGACGCCGCGGGCGTTCGCCCTCGCGATCGTCGGGGCCGAATACGTGCTCGGCTGGTTGCCGCGCGGCACGCATGACTTCCGCAAGTTCCTGACCCCCGACGAGATCGGCGCGCTGCTGCGCCGCAACGGACTCAAGGTGGTCGAAAAGGTGGGCGTCGTCTTCCACCCGCTCGCCGATGAGTGGCGGCAAAGCCGCGACACCGGCGTCAACTACATGGTGCTGGCCGAGCGGCCAGCCTAGCCTGTCAGCCGACGACCAGCGTCTCGCCGCCGAAGCAGAGGGTCATTGTGCCGCGGATCGGGTGGCCCGCGAGGTCCTCGTCCCAGTACATGAACCAGCCGTGCTCGCCGTATTCGCGATCGAGCGCCAGCACCAGCTGGGCTTCGACGGCGCTCGTGCGGGCCATCAGGTGGGCGGCTTCGTCGCTGAGCAGGGCGCGGATGGTGGCGCCGCTGACGCTTTCAGCCGGGGTGATCGATCTGTGGTGCATTCGTTCCTCCTTGGCGCTCGCGCGCTTCAGTGGAGGGACATTTGCGCCCGCGACTTGAATTGGGGCTGAACGCGGCGTTTAGGCCCGCTCAGTTCGCCTCTTCGGGCAGGTGCGGCAGGGGCAGGAAATCGACGCCGTCCTCGAGCAGGCTCGCCACTTCGTCGCGCGTGGCTTCGCCGTAGATGCCGCGCGGATCGGCTTCCTGGAAGTGGATCTTGCGGGCCTCCTCGGCGAACTTGTCGCCGACATAGTCGGCCTCGGAGGTGACCTTCTTCCGCATCATGCGCAGGAAATCGCGGATCTCGGCCTGCATCGGGTGGCCCTGGCTCAGCGACACCTTATCGGTCGTCGGGCGGGCGACGGCGGGCGCCATCAGCGCCTTCTCGACCTTACTCGAGCCGCACACCGGGCAGGTGACGATGCCCTTGCCGTGTTGCTCGTCATAGGCCTCGGCCGAGCGGAACCAGGCGTCGAACTTGTGGCGGTTTTCGCAGGCGAGCGAGTAGGTGATCACGCGGTTTCGTCCTCGCGGGTGGCGACCGTACCGCCCGGTTCGGCCACGGTTAGCGAAAAAGGCCGTGCGTTGGCAAGCGCCGGCACCTTGCCGCGCGCTTCGTCCACCGCCTCTAGCTCGATGTCGGCGATGGCGATGCCGGGCCCGTCGCCGCCGAGCTGGGCGAGGATGCGGCCCCATGGATCGATGATCATCGAGTGCCCCCAGGTGGAGCGGCCGTTCTCGTGGGCGCCCGCCTGCGCCGCGGCGATGACGAACGAGCCCGTCTCGATGGCGCGGGCCCGCAGCAGCACTTCCCAATGCGCCTCGCCCGTGGGGACGGTGAAGGCCGCGGGCACGGCGATCACCTGCGCACCGGCCCCGGCGAGCGCCCGGTGCAGGGCGGGAAAGCGCACGTCGTAGCAGATCGTCATGCCGAGGCGGAAACCGGGGGCATCGGTGACGACGGCAGTATCGCCGCCGGCATAGGTCTCGCTTTCGCGATACTGCTTCAGGCCGGGAAGCGTGGCATCGAACAGGTGAATCTTGTCGTAGGTCGCGGCGATCGTGCCATCGGGCCGGAACAGCACCGAGCGGTTGGCGAAGCGGCCATCGGGCAGCGCCACCGCCAGCGAGCCG
>JAEYTN010000133.1 GCA_023433985.1 Pseudomonadota bacterium
GCAAGAACCCGTTCGACATCGGTCAGATCTGGCAGTTGCTGTACCGCAGCCAGTACTTCGAGGGCGGCCGCGTTCTCACCGCCGCCATCTCCGCCATCGACATCGCGCTCTACGACATCAAGGGCAAGGCGCTCGGCGTCCCCGTCTACGAGTTGCTCGGCGGCAAGCAGCGCGACTGGATCCCGACTTTCGCCACCACCTCGGGCGAACCCGGCGAAGCCATGATCGAGCAGGCGCAGATGCTCATGGAGCACGGCTGGAAGGCCATGCGCCTCTCCCCCTCGGGGCACGGCGAAACCCTCTACGAGCCGCGCGAGCACATCGCCCCCACCGCCAGGTGGATGGTCAAGGCGCGCGAAGTCCTCGGCGAGGAAGTCGTGCTCGGCATCGACTACCACCACCGCCTCTCCGGCGCCGAGGCCGCGAGCTTCTGCAGAAGATGCCGTCCGGCACGCTCGATTTCCTTGAAGAACCCATTCGCGACGAGACGCCTGAAGCCTATGAATCGTTGCGCACCCTTACCGACATTCCCTTCGCCATCGGCGAGGAATTCGCTTCCAAGTGGCAATTCCTCCCTTACATCGAGCGTGGCATCCACCAGTTCAACCGCATCGACGTGTGCAATGTGGGCGGCCTGACAGAATCCATGAAGGTGGCCGGCTGGTCCGAGGCGCATTACGTGGACATGATGCCGCACAATCCGCTCGGTCCCGTCTGCACCGCGGCGACGGTGCACTTCTCCGCGGCCGTGCCCAATTTCAGCTGGCTCGAGACGCGCTCCAGCCCGGCCGAAACCCACTTGGGCTTCGACAATTCCGACTTCTTCCCGGTCCAGCCACGGCTCGAGGGGGCACATTACCCCGTGAGCGACACCCCCGGACTTGGTGTCGAGGTCAATGAGGTGTTGATCGAGAAGCAGAGCTTCAAGTTCTGGCAGGCGCCGATGCTGTACCGGCGCGATGGCTCAGTGACGAACTGGTAGGACCGATCAGCCGAACGATTGCATGCTGACGGGTTGACGCAAGCTCCCGCTCCGCCCCTTACTGTCGCTGGACGCAGAATCGAGAACCGGCCCGCCGCGCAAGCGGCGGCTGACTGGGGGACATTTTATCTGCCTCCAGGACATTGTTGGTGCGAGGGTCTGCGAAGTGACCGATTTTTTTGAGCCGGCGGGACGCGGCGTGCAGCATGCCAGCCTGCGCGCTGCCAACCGGCGGGCAGTATTGACGACTATTGCGTTCAATCCCGGCATCTCCAATGCCGACGTTTCCCGCCGGACCGGGCTGGCGCCGCAGACGGCCTCGGCGATCGTGGCAGAGCTGGAGGGCGAAGGTCTGCTGACCCGCGGTGACGTGCTGCGCGGCCGGCGCGGCCAGCCCGCCACCCCGCTCTTCCTCAAGCTCGATTCCGCGTACGCCATCGGCTGCAATGTCGGCTGGCAGCATATCGACATCGTGCTAGTTGACCTCGAGGCGAAACCGATCGCCCGCTATCGCCGCGATTTCGCCTGGCTGGACGCCGGTACCGTGGTCTCCGAACTCCTCGCCGCGCTAGGGGAGATTCTCGACAAGCTCGGCAGCGCCAAGCGCTCGCGGCTCATCGGCATCGGCCTCGCCTCGCCCACCAATATCGGGCGCAACATCGACGCGCTTGGTGCGCCCGCCGAGCAGGCCGAGCTCTGGCGCGGCCTCGAGATGCACGCCGAGATCGAGAAGGCCACCGGCATTCCCACCATCTGGTCCAACGACGGCAACGCCGCCTGCTGGGCAGAGCTGGTGATGATGCCCGCGCCCCGCCCGGCGAGCTTCGCCTACCTGCATGTCGGCACGTTCCTCGGCGCCGGCCTCGTCGCCGAGCACAACCTCTGGGAAGGCCCCACCGGCAACTCCGCCAATCTCGGCTCCATGCTGGTCTGCCGCCCCGACGGCAGCCGCGACTTCGGACACCTCGTCGCCTCGCTGCAGTCGCTGCACCGGCGCCTCGCCGCCGCCGGCATCACCGCGCCGCTCGCCAACCCGCTCGATTGGCCATGGGACGAGTGGGAGCCGCATGTCGGGCCTTGGCTCGCCGAGTGCGGCGAAGCGCTGGCACAGATCATCCTCAACTCGGCGGCGGTGATCGAATTCGACCTCGCCGTGATCGATGGGGTCATCCCTAAGCCCTTGCTCGAGCGCCTTCTCGCCGAAACCCAGCGCGCCCTGGAAGCGCTGCCGGTCATGACCTTCGACCACCCCCGCCTCGTTGCCGGCCGCCTTGGCCAGGATGCCGCGCCGCTCGGCGCCTCGTTCATGCCGATCTTCCGCAAGTACTTCTCGCGCGACCTGCGTGACATGGCGAGCTGGGAGCTGGCGCCGATCCCCGAATAGGGCTCAGGCGTACCGCGCTGCCGGAGCCCCGCTCACGGCCCGCTGCGTCCATCGGCGCTGCTCCAGCACCTGCCGCTGCAGCAGCCCGATGCCGGCATCGGCGTCGTCGCCCACCAGCGACAGCATCAGGTGCACGCGGATCGCGGTGGCGGTCAGCGGCTGGCAGAACATCGCCACCACATCCGCGCGCGCCCCGTCGCTCGCCGACGGGCGGAACAGGGCCGAGCAATAGGGATGCAGCACCCGGAACTCGTCGCCGGCCTCGCGCAACTGCCCGAAGCCTTCGATTGCCCGAGCCGCCGGCACCTGCATGCCGATAGACCCCGCGATCACGTTGCGGCGTCCCTCCTCGGCATGTTCGGCAATCGCGAACAGGTCGCCCGAGGGCGAACCGAAGCTCGTCCAGATGCAGCCATAGCGTTCGATCACCGGCAGCAGGCTGCCATCGTCGTTCCGCGCCACCCGCAGCCGCTCGTTGCGAGACACGGTAAGCGCCGCGCCCAATAGCGTCGTGAAGCGCTTGCCCCCCGCCTGCACCTCGTCCGAGGTGGCGACGACGTGCCAAAGATCGCGCAGCGCCGGCGCGTTCGGTTTCGGGAGCCCCATCTGTCGAAGTCCCCCCGGAATTCAGACAGGGCATCGTGTGACTCTTCTGTGACCCTCCACAACCCGCGTTGGCTGCATGGCTAGCTTGACGCAGGCGAATGCCAGTCCGCATAACCGCGCCCGGACCAAACTCACCTACCCGAGGCAATCGTGGCAAAGCTCCTCATGTACACCGGCAGCACCAACCGCGGCGGCGGCCCCGGCAAAGGCATCGAAGCCTGGTCGATCGACAGCGAGACCGGCGCCGCCGAGCAGCTCGTCACCATCGCCGGCATCGAGAACCCCAGCTACGTCAAGGTTTCGCCCGACGGCACGCTGCTCGGCGCGGTGGAGGAAGTCGATGGCTGGAACGAAGGCAATGCCATCCTCTACGCCATCGACGCCACAACGGGCGCGCTGACCTACCTCGGCAAGCAGCCGGCCCGCGGCTCCATTACCTGCCACTTCAACTTCTCGCCCGATGGCCGCTTCGCCGCCGCGGCCAACTACTCGACCCTGCCCGAGGGCACCCCGCCCGACCGTGGCGTCGCCGTCTACCCGGTGAGCCCGGACGGCCTCGGTCCCGTCAGTGGCGAGGCGGTGCACCCCGGGCGCGGCCCCAATCCCGAGCGCCAGGACCGCTCGCACGCCCACTGCTCCGTCTGGTCGCCCGACGGCCGCCACCTCTTCGTAGCCGATCTCGGCCTCGATGGCGTGATGACCTACGGCTTCGACGAGGGCAGCATCACCTTCAAGCGCAAGGCCCAGGTGCCGCCCGGCTCGGGCCCCCGTCACCTCGCCTTCCACCCGAACGGCAGGTTCTTCTACGTCGTCAACGAATTGAGCTCGACCCTTTCGAGCTTCGCCTACGAGCCCGCCGACGGCGTCCTCACCCTGCTCCACACCGAGTCCAGCCTCCCCGAAGGCGGCCACCCCGGCAACTCCGGCTCGGCGCTGAAGGTCACGCCCGACGGTAAGTTCCTCTACGCCGGCAACCGCGGCCACAACTCGGTCGCCCGCTTCGCGATCGGCGCCGACGGCATTGCCCACCTGCTCGGCACCACCTCGACCCAGGGCGACTGGCCTCGCGACTTCGACATCGACAAGTCGGGCGCGATCCTTGCCGTCGGCAACCAGCAAAGCCACGACATCCGCCTCTTCCGCATCGCCCCCGACGGCAACCTCATCCCCTTCGGCCAGCCGATCCGAAGCGGCGGCGTCACCGCCATCGCGTTCGTGAACTAAGGCTGGGGGCCGGCAGGGTAACTGAGCCAGGTCGCCAGCGCCTCAAGCGAGGTCGGTCTCCCTGCCCGTACCGGCAAAGGCCAAACCCAAAAAAAGAGGGCCGCCGGTCAAACCGGCGGCCCCGAATCTCAACGGCGAGGGTCAGCCCTACTCGGCCTTGTCGGCGGAATCCGAGTTCAGCTGGCCATACTTCTCGATGCCGATGGTGTTGAGCAGCTGCAGCTGGCTCTCGAGGAAGTCGATGTGCCCCTCCTCGTCCGCCAGCAGCTCCTCGAACAGGTTCTTGCTCACATAGTCCCCCAGCGACTCGCAGAGCTCGCGCGACGCCTTGTAGGCCTTGCGCGCGTCATACTCGCCGGCAAGGTCGCATTCGAGCACTTCCTTGATCGTCTGGCCGATGCGCAGTGGCGCCACGCGCTGCAGGTTGGCATGCCCTTCGAGGAAGATGATGCGCTCGATCAGCTTGTCGGCGTGGTGCATCTCCTCGATGCTCTCCGCCCGCTCCTTGGCCGCCAGCTTGGTGTAGCCCCAGTCCTGCAGGATGCGAAAATGCACCCAGTACTGGTTCACCGCGCCCAGTTCAAGAAACAGCGCCTCGTTGAGCCGCTCGATGACCTGTGCTTCGCCTTTCATGCCGACCTCCGGTTCTTGTGCGACGCATGGCAGAAAGCCGCGGAGACACGACGGGTCGGTTCTCAGCGGCGCCACTCGCCATTTGGAGGTGGTACTCTTCCGTCACCTTGATGATCAAGTCCACCACATTCGGCACGCAGCCGGCGCACTTGCAGCGCTTTTCCAGCTCACGGTACACCATGGCGGGCACGATGATCTGCCAAGGATCTGCCTTGAGCAGCGACAGGATGATCTGCTTGATCTCCCGATCGGTGATCACATTGCACTGGCAGACGAGCATCGGCGGAGAAGGCCCTTGAAGTCGGCGGCATCAAAGCGCCACGTAAACCTGAATGTCAACGTCAGATATAGTCGCAGGCTGGGGACGCACAAAGGAAGGAAAACCCTCCGCCGCTGTTATCCGTTGCTGAGCTGAACCTTACCTGAACCCCGCTGCCCCCCCCCCCATGTCCATCTCCCTCGTCGGTCTCCTCAACGCGGTGAGCCCCGGCCCCCGGCTCTCCCGCCGCAT
>JAEYTN010000178.1 GCA_023433985.1 Pseudomonadota bacterium
GATCAAGGCCAACCCGGGCCAGTTCATCTACAACCGTCCCAACAAGGGCGGCTCGGGCGGCAACTTCGTGCGCCGCGCCATCTACGAGGCGAACGGCAAGGACCCGGCCAAGTTCACCACCGCCAATTTCGGCGAACTCGGTGCCACCGCCCTGCCCCCGGCCTGGGACATCCTCAAGGACATCTCGTCGTCCCTGTTCGACAACGGCGCCTATACCTCGGGCAATACGCAGTCGATCCAGCTGCTCGGCCAGAGCGCCGTGACCATGATCCCGGCCTGATCGGATCAGGCGCTGTCGGCGATCGCGCAGGGCGTGCTGCCGGAAACGACCGGCCTCGTGCAGTTGCAGGACCTGGCGCTGCCGGGCGGCTTCTCACGCTCGGTGGTGCTCTCGAACGGCGTCAACAAGGACGCGGCGCTCAAGCTCGCCGACTTCATCCTCAGCGAGGAAATCCAGTCGGCGGTGCTGACCGAGCTCGGCGGCTTCCCCGGCGTGTCGTGGGACTACATCTCGGCCGAGCTGCGCGAGAAGTTCAAGGACGTCATCCCCGAGACCATCCCGAACTTCCCGGGCGGCGAGTGGGAAACCTCGATCAACGAGGGCTGGTACCGCAACGTGGCGCCCAACGTGGACCCGAATTCGTGACGCTGACGACCGCGTCCAACGACATCGTCGGCAAGCGCAAAGGCAGGTGGCCGGTCGGCCTCCTGCTGGTCGCCGCGCCGGTGTTCCTGGTGGGCTGGATGATCATCTGGCCCATCATCTCCGCCTTCTGGCGCACGGTGTGGCTGCCCGACGAAGGCGGCGGTAACCACCTCTCCTTCGAAACCTACGCATTCTTCTTTTCCGACCAGTACAGCCTCAACAACCTCAGCGTCACACTGTGGACCACCGCGGTCTGCGCCGTGTTCCTGGTGCTGATCTGCCTGCCCATCGCGCTCTACCTGCGCTTCGCCAAGGGGCGGCTCGCCGCCTATGTGCAGGGCCTCGCCATCTTCCCGATGTTCGTGCCCTCGATCATCCTGAGCTATGCCGTCATCCGCGTGCTCGGGCCCAACGGCACCGTCGACCTGCTGCTCAATGCGGTGGGCCTGCCGAAGATCCGCTCGCCCTACCTCACCCCGTGGGGGCCGGTGATCGGCCTCGTCTGGGACAACATCCCGCTCACCGTGCTGATCCTGCTCTCCGGCCTCGGCAACGTTTCCAACCAGGCCATCGAGGCTGCCCGCGACGTGGGCGCCGGGCCGATCGCGGTGTTGTGGAACATCATCCTGCCGCGCATCGGCAACTCCGTCCTCGTGGCGGTGAGCTTCACGGTGCTGGGCATCTTCTCATCCTTCACCCTGCCCTACGTGCTGGGGCCGGCGGCGCCCGAAATGATGGGCCCGTTCATGCAGCGCACCTTCCGCGACGTGAACGACCCGACCATGGCGATCACGCAGGCGGTCATCACCTTCGGCTTCTGCATCGTGTTCGGGCTGTTCTACGTGCGGTCCGTCGCCAGGAACCGGACACCCTGACATGGCACGCACCCTCATCGAACGACGCATCGACTGGACCGGCATCGGCTTTGCCACGGTGCTGAGCATCGTCATCGTGTTCCCGCTGCTGGTGGTGGGCACCTGGGCCTTCACCAATGTGTGGCGCTACCCCTCGGTGATCCCGCAGGAGTTCGGGCTGAGGTTCTGGAACCAGACGCTGGCGCGGCCGGATGTCTGGAGCTCCATCACCATGAGCCTCAGCCTTGCGACCATGGTGACCTTCGTGTCCGCGGTGATCTGCCTGCCGGCCGCCTACGCCTTCGCGCGGCTCGATTTCCCGGGGCGGAACATCCTGTTCTTTTCCTTCCTCGCCGGGCACGCGTTCCCGAAATTCGGCCTCCTGGTCGCCATTGCTGGCATCTTCCTCCAGCTCAACCTCATCGGCACGTTCTGGGGCGTGGTGCTGATCCAGCTCATCGGCACGCTGCTGTTCATGATCTGGATTCCGGTCGCCGCCTTCCAGTCGGTGGACCGGCGGATGGAGGAGGCGGCACGCGACGTCGGCGCCTCGCCGCTGCGCGTCTTCTGGTCGATCACCCTGCCCCAGGCCGGGCCAACCATCGCGGCGGCGATCCTGCTCAGCTTCGTGGGCACGTTCTACGAGACCGAAGGCGCCTGGCTCATCGGCGCGCCGGCCATCCGCACCATGCCGGTGCTGATGATCAGCTTCATCAACAACCAGCCCGTGATCCAGTACGGCGCCGTGCTTTCGGTGCTGCTGTGGATCCCGAGCTTCATCGCGATTCTGTTCGCGCGCCGTGTCATCTCGTCGGGCAGCTTTGCCCGCGGCTTCGGCGCCTAAGGGGGTATTGGCACGCCATGGCGGTGCTCGACATCAAGGATGTGACGAAGGTGTTCTCCACCACCCTGGCGGTGGACAAGTTCAACCTGACAGTGGGCGACGGCGAGCTCGTCTGCCTGCTCGGCCCTTCGGGCTCGGGCAAATCCACGCTGCTGCGCATGGTCGGCGGCTTCGAGACGCCGAGCTCGGGCGTCATCGCCATCGACGGGCAGGACGTCACCCGCGTGCCGCCAGACAAGCGGCCGACCGGCATGGTGTTCCAGAGCCATGCGCTGTGGACGCATATGAACGTGTTCAAGAACCTCGCCTTCGGCCTGAAGCTCCGCCGGCTGCCGGCCGACGAGATCAAGCGCAAGGTCGAAGCCGTGCTCGAGCTCGTGGGCCTCGGCGGCTATGGCGGCCGCCACGTCACCCAGCTCTCGGGCGGCCAGCAGCAGCGCGTGGCCTTGGCCCGCTCGCTGGTGCTGGAGCCGAAGATCCTGCTGCTCGACGAGCCTTTCGCGAGTCTCGACCAGCACTTGCGCGAGCGTCTTCGCGAAGAGGTTCGGGACATCCAGCAGCGGCTGAAGATCACCACGCTGTTCGTCACCCACGGGCAGGACGAGGCGCTGGCGCTCGCCGACCGCATCGTGGTGATGCGCGACGGCCGGACCGAGCAGATCGCGGCGCCCGACGTCGTCTATCGCGAGCCGGCGACCCCCTTCGTCGCGGGCTTCATCGGCACCATGAACCTCGTTGACGGCACCGTCGCCAACGGCACGTTCGCGCACTCGGCGTTCCGGCTGCCGCTGCCGGTGGGCGACGGCCCGGCGACGCTGGCGGTGCGGCCCGAAGCGCTCGATATCGCCGCCGCAC
>JAEYTN010000235.1 GCA_023433985.1 Pseudomonadota bacterium
GCCGCTGGCGCCTGCCGGTGACCATCCCGGAGGTCGACCTGCGCTTCCTCGATATGCTCGTCGCCTACGAGGACAAGAGTTTTCGCGAGCATCGCGGCATCGACTGGTCCTCGATGAGCCGCGCCGCGCTGCAATTCGTCGGGGCAGGGGGGCGCATCGTTTCGGGCGGCTCCACCCTCACCATGCAGGTCGCGCGTCTCATCGAGGCCGAAAGCACCCGCTCGGCCTGGGGCAAGCTGCGCCAGATGGTGCATGCCACCGAGCTCGAGCAGCGCCTCAGCAAGGACGAGATCCTTACCCTCTACCTCACGCTCGCCCCCTATGGCGGCAATATCGAGGGCGTCCGCGCCGCGAGCCTCGCCTATTTCGGCAAGGAGCCCAAGCGCCTCAGCGTCGCCGAGAGCGCGCTGCTCGTAGCCCTGCCGCAATCGCCCGAGGCGCGGCGCCCCGACCGCGACCCGGCCGCGGCGCGGCTGAGCCGCGACAACGTCATCGACCGCATGCTGATCGCCGGCGTGATTTCGGCCGAGGAGGCGGAGGTGGCCAAGGGCGAACCGGTGCCCAAGGGACGCAAGGAATTCCCGATGCTCGCCGCCCACCTCGCCGAGGCGGCGCTGAAGACGCATCCCGGCGAGCGCATCATCGAGCTGCCTATCGACGCGCGGCTGCAGAAGGCGCTGGAACACCTCGCCGCCACCCGCGCCACCAAGCTCGGCCCCAACGTCTCGGTGGCCGTGCTGGTGGCCGACCAGGGGACCGGCAACATCCTCGCTTCGGTCGGTTCGGCCGGCTTCCTCAAGAACGAGGCGGCGGGCTTCGTCGACATGACGTCCGCCGTCCGCTCCCCCGGCTCGACGCTGAAGCCGCTGATTTACGGGCTCGCCTTCGAGCTCGGCCTCGCCCATCCCGAAAGCCTGATCGAGGATCGCCCTACCGGCTTCGGCAACTGGGTGCCGGTCAATTTCGACGGCTTCACCCGCGGTACGGTGACGATCCGGCAGGCGCTGACGGAGTCGCTCAACATCCCCGCGGTGGTGACGCTCGATGCCGTGGGCACGCCGCGCCTCGTGCAGCGCATGCGCCGCGCTCACGCGGTCCCGCAGCTGCCGGCGAACACCCCGGCCGGCCTCGCCATCGGCCTCGGCGGCGTCGGCCTCACCCTGCGCGACCTCGTCTCGCTCTATGGGGCGATCGCCCGCGGCGGCACTCCGGTTCATCTCGAGGACGGCGTCAACCCGCCGGCTCCCGATGGACCCAGCGCAGCACCGGTGCTCGATCCGGTGGCCGCCTGGTACGTCACCTCCATCCTTGCCGACGTGCCGCCGCCGGTGAACGGCACGGCCGGCCGCATCGCCTTCAAGACCGGCACCTCCTACGGCTATCGCGATGCGTGGGCCATCGGCTATGACGGGAAAACCGTGATCGGCGTCTGGGTCGGCAGGCCCGATGGCGCCCCGGTGCCCGGCATTGCCGGCATCACCGCCGCCGCGCCCATCCTGTTCGAGAGCTTCGATCGCCTCGGCAAGCAGACCGCCAGGCTGCCGTCGGCCCCGCCCGGCGTCATCCTTGCCGCCAATGCCGAGTTGCCCGAGCCGCTGCAGCGCTTCCGCCACCCCGACCTGCAGATGGTCGCCCGCGACGCTGCTCCCATCATCGCCTTCCCGGCCGATGGCGTCGATGTGGACCTCGGCCTCGCCTCGGGGGCGACGCTGCCCCTCAACATCAAGATCCGCAACGGCGTGCCGCCCTTCACCTTCTTCGCCAACGGCGCGCCGTTCGGCCGCTCCGCCTTCGCCCGTCAGACCAGCTGGACCCCGGATGGCCCCGGCTACGTCACCCTTTCGGTGGTGGACGCCAAGGGGCGATCCGACCTGGTGAAAGTGTTCGTCGAGTAAAGTCCGTCCGTCCGCTGCTCCGTTTCCCGAGGTTTTCGGGTTTAGTCGCAAGCGTTACTTTACCAATCCCGTTTGCAGGCTTGTTAACACGCTCGCACCTAGTGTCGCCGGCACATTTCCGCCGCACTGGGGATTGAGGTGCGCATCCTTATTGTCGACGACAGCCGGTCGAGCCTGGCCTTCCTGAAGCATGTCGTTGGTCAGCTCGGCCAATCGGGCATGGAATGCCTGCTGAACCCCGTCGACGCGTTGCGGCGAGCCGACGAAGTGCAGTTCGATCTCGTGATCGTCGACAACATCATGCCGGGCATGGATGGCGTCGAGCTCACCCGCCGCCTGCGTGCCCGCGAGAACTATCGCCTCGTCCCCATCGTCATGGTCACCTCCATGGACGATCCGCAGTTGCGCCTCGGCGCCATCGCGGCCGGCGCGACCGATTTCGTCCACAAGCCGTTTGACGTGACCGAGCTGCAGGCCCGCGTCCGCAACCTCCTGGCGCTCCGTCACGCGCAGTGCGAGCTTGCCGATCGCGCGCAGTGGCTCGCCCGCGAGGTCGAGGTCGCCACCCGCCACCTCGTGGCGCGCGAGGAGGAGATCATCTGGCGCCTCGCCCGGGCCATCGAGTATCGCGATGGCGATACCGGCGAGCACGTCTCGCGCGTCGCCCAGATCAGCCGCATCATCGCCGAGGGCATCGGGCTCAGCGCCGAGCGCTGCCGCATGATCTACCTCGCCGCTCCGCTCCACGACATCGGCAAGATCGGCATCGCCGATGCCATCCTGTCGAAACCGGGCAAGCTGACGCCCGAGGAAATCGGCATCATGCGCCAGCACGTCTCGATCGGCGCGCGCATCCTCGAGAACGGTTCGTCCGAGATCATCCGTACCGCCGAGCTCATCGCCCAGTCGCACCACGAGCGTTGGGACGGCGCCGGCTACCCCGACCGCCTGTCGGGCACCGACATCCCCATCGAGGCCCGCGTCGTCGCCATCGCCGACGTCTTCGATGCCCTCTGCTCGGAGCGTCCATACAAGCGCGCCTGGACGGTCGCGGAGGCTTACAGCGAAGTGGTGAAACTCGCCGGCACGCATTTCGACCCCGCCTGCGTCGCGGCCTTCGAAACGCGCTGGCCCGAGATTTCCGAGCTCTTCGCAGCCGAGCCTGCGTCCGAACGCCTCGCCGGTTAAGCACCGGCCTCTCGATACGCCCGACCTTCTTCGCGCCGCAGATGCGGCCCGAAAACCACCCCAAGCGGCGCCGTTGGCCTGGGGTGTCACTGCGCCATGACGGCCCCGCGCGAAATAGAGCCAAGTAATAACGCGGCCACAGACGCTCTCGTCGACTCTCGTGAGCCCGGCGATGATTCAACGAGAATCGCGCGGCGCCGCTTCGGAGCGGGAATTTGTCGGCTCACGATTCAATCCTGCTGCTGAAGTACTGCAATAGTCATCCCAAGCTTAGGCCGCCCTGACGATGCTTCGCAGTAATTGAACTTTAATGGATGCGGCGGATCATGAGCGGGTCAGGGGCAGACAGCATTTCCGTGGACGCGGGAGACTGTTGCGAACGACGCAGCGGCGGGTACGCCGGGGCGACGGGCGCATGCACGCGGCATAACGAAGCTTATTCATTCAGCTAACCACGGAAGCTGAGCGACGATGATATTTTCCCTTCGCCTTTCGGGCGAACTGAGCCTGCGCGGCATCGAGGCGCTCAAGGCCGAAGTCGCGGCCGCGCTCGCCGCGCATCAGGCGATCGCCATCGACACCGCAGCCGTCGAGAGCGCCGACGTTCCCGCCATCCAGCTGCTGCTCGCCGCCCAGAAAACCGCCAACGCCGAAGGCAAGGCCCTGAGCCTCACCGCCGACGCCGCCGGGCCGCTCGCCCGCACGCTCGTCGCGCTCGGCCTCGTTGCCGCCGACGGCGCCGCCCTCGTTCCCGAGACTTCGACCTGGACCATCAAGGCCGCCGCATGAGCAAGACGATCCTCACCATCGACGACAGTGCATCCATCCGCCAGATGGTTGCCCTCACGCTGAAGGGCGCCGGGCTCAACGTCATCGAGGCGGGCAACGGCGCCGAGGGCCTCGCCAAGGCCACCACCGAAACGGTCCACGCCGTCATCACCGACCTCAACATGCCGGTGATGAACGGCCTGGAGATGATCCGGGGGATGCGGGCACTGCCGAGCTTCACCGGGGTGCCCATCGTCTTCCTCACCACCGAATCGGATGACGGCGTCAAACAGCAAGCCAAGGCCGCCGGCGCCACCGGCTGGATCACCAAGCCCTTCAAGCCGGAGCAACTGCTGGCAGTCGTCTCGAAGCTGGTGCGGACATGATCGAGCTGGATCCCGCAGAAACCTTCCGACTTGAGGCCAGCGATCTGCTCGACAGTCTCGAGGCAGCACTGCTCGATCTCGGCCAGACCCCGCAGGATGGCGACCTGATCGACGCCGCCTTCAGGGCGCTGCACACCATCAAGGGTCGGGCGCGATGTTCGGCTTCGACCGGGTCGCCGCCTTCACCCATGATTTCGAGACCGCCTTCGACCTCATCCGCAAGGGTAGGATCTCGGCCAAACCCGACATCATCAGCGTCTCGCTGAGCGCCAAGGACTATATCCGCTCACTGATCGAGGACCCGGACAGCACCGACGCCATCATCGGCGATGCGATCGTCGAGGAACTGCAGAGTCTCATCGCCGCAGAGACCGGCGGCTCCCCGGGTGCAACCGAACGAACCGACATGCCTGTCGCCGCCGGCGCCGACGACAATGCCGGATGGCGGGTCGAGTTTGCCTTCGAACCCGACATCCTGCGCAACGGCACCAACCCGCTGGCGCTGCTCGACGAACTGCGCGCGCTCGGCCCTTGCCGGGTCGCGGCAAACCTCGACGGCGTGCCGGAGCTCGCCGCGCTCGATCCCGAGACATGCATGGTCGCCTGGACGGTGGAGATCGGCAACGCCTGTCCGCGCGAGGACATCGAAGATGTCTTCATGTTCGTGCGCGGCGAGATGAAGCTCACCATCGCGCCGCTGGACGCCGCAGATCTCGCGGCCTCCCCCCCTCCGACACCGCCGGAGCCGGATACGCCGGAGGCGAAGGCGGGTATCGCGCCGGCGGCGCAGCCGTCCGCGCCCGCCCCGGCCGAGAAGGTTGAGTTCAGCCGTCGCGCCGAGGACAAGACCTCGACCGTCCGCGTCCAAGCCGAGCGCCTGGACGAATTGATGGACCGCGTCGGTGAACTGGTCATCGCCCAGGCCCGGCTCAGCCAGCTCGCCAATTCCGGCTCCGATCTCGCGATCAAGGCGATCGCGGAGGACATCGAGCGCCTCGCCTCCGGCCTGCGCGATTCGACGATGGGCGTGCGCATGGTACCGATCGGCTCGCTCTTCGGCCGTTTCCGCCGGCTCGTGCACGATCTCTCGCGCGATCTCGGCAAGCCGGTCGATTTCGTCACCGTGGGTGAGGATACCGAGCTCGACAAGACGATGATCGAGCGCCTGGCCGACCCGCTCGTGCATCTGATCCGGAACGCCATCGATCACGGCATTGAGACGCCTGAACGTCGCAGCGCAACCACGAAATCCCAAACCGGACGCATCGAGCTCTCGGCGCGCTATGTCGGGGCGCAGGTGCTGGTCAGCGTGCAGGACGATGGCGCGGGGCTCGACACCGCGCGCATCCGGGCCAAGGCCGAGGAGCAGGGTCTGATCGCTCCGGGCACCCCGATGAGCGACCACGAGATCCACCAGCTCCTGTTCCATCCGGGCTTTTCGACCGCCAGGACGATCTCGGCCCTGTCGGGACGCGGCGTCGGCATGGACGTGGTGAAGCGCACCAT
>JAEYTN010000286.1 GCA_023433985.1 Pseudomonadota bacterium
GCGATCGACATCACGAAGCTCAGGTGCCCCGGAAACGAGCTGAGATAGGCCGTGCCCCGGTCGAGCCCGAAGAACTTCCTCAGCACGTAGCCGGTGATCGCGATGATGAGGATCAACTCCACCACCAGCCCCGCCAGCGTCACCGGCCACTGAATCATCAGCGCCACGGAATCCCGTGCCACCGATGCACCCATCGACAGCCCCGTGGCGATGAAGGTGAGGTCGCGCAGCCAGTTCGGCAGCATCACCCTGATGCCCGAGAGCGCCGCCACCGCCACCGCCAGCGCCCCGCCCATCAGCCACCCGGCCGGCAGCCCCAGCGCCGCGGCGATCCCGCCGCCGGCCGCCGAAATCAGCAATGTCATGATGGTCCGGCGCGCAATCACGCCGGCCGAAGGCGAGTCAGTCATGCGAGAACTCTAAGGCAGGGGAGTTGGCGGGCAAATGGGTAGATGGGTGTAGTAAGGCCACAAGAAGTCGCCTCGAAGTGGGGCGCTGGTGATCCTCCACCGCAAAGCGGGGGGGGGGGGACCGCCGAAGGCGGCGGAGGGGGCGGTCCAGGGCGCCTGCCTATCCCGTCTGCTGCTCAGCCCCGCTCGGACTCGCGATCCCTGTGCCGCCCCCCTCACCAGCTCCGCTGGTCCCCGTCCCGTCTTCGACAGGGGAGGATCCGGGCCGCCGCGTCCAGCCCTACGCCCCCGCCCCTTCCACCAGCCGCACCCAATAGCTCACCCCCACCGGAATGACCTCGTCGTTGAAGTCGTAGGTGTCCGAGTGCAGCTCGGGCCCGTCGCCCGTCCCGAGGAACACGAACGCCCCCGGCCGCGCCTGCAGCATGTAGGAGAAATCCTCGCCCGCCATCGACGGGTCGGTGTTCGCGTCCACCCGCTCCTCGCCCGCCACCGAAGCCGCCACGGCCGCGGCGTACTGCACCGCCTCCGCCGCATTCGTGGTCACCGGGTAGCCGCGCTTGTAGGTCACCGCCGCCTTGCCGCCCAGCGTCTCCACCAGCCCCACGGTCACGGCCTTGAGCCGCATCTCCATCAGGTCGCGCACGTCCTCGTCGAGCGTCCGCACCGTGCCGGTCAGCTCCACCCGCTGCGGAATGATGTTGAAGGCGTCCCCCGCCCGCAGCATCGTCACGCTCAGCACCGCCGAGCGCATCGGGTCCACATTGCGCGATACCAGCGTCTGCAGCGTCACGATCAACTGCGCCGCGATCGCCACCGGGTCCACCGCATGCTGCGGCCGCGCCGCGTGCCCGCCCCGGCCCTCGATGACGATGTCGAACCGGTCGCTCGCCGCCATTATGCCGCCGACGCGCATTCCGAACGCGCCCTTGGGCAGCCCCGGCATGTTGTGCATGCCATAGACCTCGTCCACCCCGAAGCGCTCCATCATCCCGTCGTCGACCATCGCCTTGCCGCCCGCGCCGCCCTCCTCGGCGGGCTGGAAGATCAGCACGGCGTTGCCGTCGAAATTGCGCGTCTCGCTGAGGTATTTCGCCGCCCCCAGCAGCATCGCCGTATGCCCGTCATGCCCGCAGGCATGCATCTTGCCCGGCACCGTGCTCGCATGCGCGACGCCCGTGCGCTCGGCAATCGGCAGCGCATCCATGTCGGCGCGCATCCCGATCGTCTTGCCCGGCCCGCGGCCCCGGATCACGCCCACCACGCCGGTGCGCCCGATCCCTTCCACCACTTCGTCCACCCCGAACGAGCGGAGCAGTTCGGCCACCCGGCCGGCGGTGCGGTGCACGTCGTAGAGCGTTTCGGGATGGGCATGGAAATCGTGGCGCCAGCCGACGATCTCTTCGGAGAATTCGGCGATGCGGTTGATGACAGGCATAGTATTCTCTGCAGCTGTAAGCCGGCAATGTGCCGGGCGGGCGCGCGGGGCGTCAACCCGGCAGGCAAGCCTTTCTCTTTGAGCGCAAGGCCGTAGGCGGATTTTCTCCACCCGAACTTGCCCCTCCGCCGCATTTCTGGGAAAGACCGGCCAAACCCCGGGAGAAGGCGATGAAAATCCTCGTGGCCGTCAAGCGCGTGATCGACCACGCCGTGCGCGTGCGGGTGAAGCCCGACGGCACCGGCGTCGAAACCGCCAATGTCCGCATGTCGATGAACCCGTTCGACAAGCACGCCGTGGAAGCCGCGGTGCGCCTCGCCGAGGCGGGCGCAACCAACGAGATCGTCGTGGTGTCGATCGGGCCCAGGCAGTCGACCGACGTCATCCTCACCGCCCTCGCCATGGGCGCGCATCGCGGCATCCTCATCGAGACCGACGCCCACGTTGAAACGCTCGCTGTGGCGAAGCTCCTCGCCGCCATCGTCGCCGAGGAAGGGCCGGATCTCGTGCTGCTCGGCAAGCAGGCCGTCGACGACGATTCCAACCACGTCGGCCAGATGCTCGCCGGCCTGCTCGACTGGCCGCAAGCTACCTTCGCGTCCGAGATCAAGGTGTCCGATGGCGGCCTCGAGGTGACCCGCGAGGTCGATTACGGCCGCGCTACCGTCTCCGTCCCGCTCCCAGCCATCGTCACCGCCGACCTGCGCCTCAACGAGCCGCGCAACGCCGCCCTGCCGATGGTTATGAAGGCGCGCAGCAAGCCGCTCGCGGTCCGCCCGGTGGCCGAGTTCGGCGTCGACATCGCGCCGCGCCTTACGGTCGAAAAGGTCAGCCCGCCCACCGAACGCCCGGGCGGCCGCACGCTCGCCTCCGCCGACGAGCTGGTGGTGGCGCTGCGCGCCGAACTTTCCGAGCTGGAGGCGCTCTGATGGCCGTCCTCGTCCTCGCCGAGCATGATCTCGGCCACCTCTCCCCCGCCACCGCCCGCATCGTCGCCGCCGCCGAAAAGCTCGGCCCGGTCGATCTGCTGGTCGTTGGGCAGGGCGTCTCCGCCGTTGCGGCCGAAGCGGCGCAGCTCGCCGGGGTGCACCGCGTCCTCGTCGCCGAGGGCGAGGCGCTCGCAGCGCTCGCGCCCGACGCCGTCGCCAATCTCCTGGCGTCGCTGGCCGAGCCCTACACTCACA
>JAEYTN010000130.1 GCA_023433985.1 Pseudomonadota bacterium
GCGTGATCATCGCCAACATCCTCAACGTCTCGATGGACACCGTTGCCCAGCGCATCGTGAACAACGACTTCGACTCCGCGGTCGACATGCGTGCTCAGATCATCGGCAACATCCTGCAGCAGAACCCGGAAGTTCAGTCCTGGACCGGCACGGAATCCCCGTACGGCTACCTCGACTGGTGGCCGAACTCGCTGTGGATGAACACCCAGCTCGAGCCCTACAACGATCCGAACGTCCGTAAGGCCGTCAGCCTCGCCATCAACCGCGACCTCATCAACGAGATCCTGTACGAAGGCGCGCAGATCGCCACGATCTACCCGTTCCCGCTCTACCCGAACCTCCAGGCTTTCGCCGACTCCGACGCCGTCAAGGCCGAGCAGGCCAAGTACGAGCCTGGCAAGTTCGATCCGGAAGCGAGCGCCAAGCTGATGCAGGATGCCGGCTGGGCCCTGAACGGCGACGGCCTGTGGGAGAAGGACGGCAAGACCTTCGACGCCACCATCCAGGCGTTCGAGAACATCCACGGCGACATCGCCCCGGTTCTGGCCGAGATGCTCCGCCAGGCTGGCTTCGATGCCAACGTGAACTTCGGTACCGACGCCTACCAGAACATGGTGGACGGCAAGGCCGGGTTCTACATGTTCGGCCACGGCGCTTCGCTGTTCGACCCGTACGAGGCTCTGAACCTGTTCCATGGCCGCTACTCGAGCGCCATCGGCACGGGTGCGGGCAACAACCGGTTCTCGCGCTACTCGAACCCCGAGTTCGACGCCATCCTCGACGAGATCGCTCCGCTGTCGTCGGAAGATCCGAAGTTCATCGAAGGCGCCGCCAAGGCTCTGGGCATCTACTGGCGCGACACCATCGACGTGCCGGTCATCCAGTGGCTGCACCGCATCCCGTACAACAACCACTACTGGACCAACTGGCCGTCGGCTTCGAACCCCGGCCTGGGTACCAATGGTGCGTTCTGGGCCCACACCGGCATGCTCGTCATCGCCGGCCTCCAGCCCACGGGCGCGCAGTAAGCACGAACGGGGCGCGCGTCACGGCGCGCGCCCTCCTCGCCGACCTAACGATAGGTCGCGAGCCTTTTGGGGCCTCGGCCATCGGGAATCGCTCAATTGAATTTCAAGATCATCGCCAAACGCCTGCTGTTCTTCGTTCTGGTGGTTTGGGCCGCATCGACCATCGTCTTCTTCGTCCCGCGGCTGTCGAGCCGTAACGCCATCCGCGAGCGCTTCGGCGAGCTCGCCCGTACCGGCGGCTTCTCCCCCGGTGACGTCGAAAAGCTCATCGCCTCGATGAACCAGCAGTTCGGCCTCGATAAGCCCTTGCTCGACCAGTACTGGCAGTACCTCAGCAACATCATCCATCTCGATTTCGGCTACTCGCTGTCGAAGTACCCGACCACCGTGACCGAGGTGATCGCGCAGTCGCTGCCCTGGACCATCGGGCTGCTGCTGGTCACGACCATTCTCAGTTTCGTCATCGGTACGCTGCTGGGCGCCATCTCGGCCTGGCCCAAGGCGCCCGGCTGGCTGCGCGGCATCGCGACCCCCTTCATCCTGCTCACCGGCGTGCCGCCCGTGATCATGGGCATCCTGCTGCTCTTCTTCATCGGTTTCCGCCTGCAGTGGCTGCCGCTGGGCGGCTCCTACTCCGTCGGCGTCGTGCCCAACTGGTCGTGGACTTTCTTCTTCGACCTCATGGAGCACCAGATCCTGCCGGCGCTGGCGCTGATCTTCGGCTCGCTGGGCGGCTGGGTGCTGTCCATGCGCGGCATGGGCGTCACCATCCAGGGCGAGGACTACGTGAACTTCGCCGAGCACAAGGGGCTCTCGGGCTTCACCATCTTTCGCGACTACTACCTGCGCAACGGCCTGCTCCCGCAGGTCACCGGCCTCACCCTGGCGCTCGGCACCGTGGTGACCTCGGCGGTGATCGTGGAGAACCTCTTCGGCCTTCCGGGCATCGGCAAGGCGCTCGACCTTGCCATCCGCGCCAACGACTTCCCCGTGATCTATGGCATCGTGATTTTCATCACCATCGCCATCGCGGGCATGATGCTGCTGCTCGAGTTCCTCTACCCCATCCTCGACCCGCGCATCCGGAACAGCTAAGGAGAGCCCCATGACGACCACGACTTTGGCCGCTGGCGCCGAGCCTCAGGCGCTTCGACAGCCTTCCAGCTTCGAACTCTTCCTGCGCTACATGCGCCGCAACAAGGGCCTGGCGATCGGGGTGATCATCCTCGTCGCCCTCACCCTGTTCACCGTCATCGGCCTGCTTGTGGTCAATCCCAAGCACGCCTATCCGCTGGCCGCCGCCCTCAAGCAGCCGCCGAGCCTGAAATATCCCTTCGGCACCGATTTCTTCGGCCGCAACCTGCTTGTCGCCATGGTCATCGGCCTGTGGCAGACGGCGCTGATCGGCCTGCTCGCCGGCGGCATCGGCACCGCCATCGGCGTGGTGCTCGGCTTCACCTCCGCCTATTTCGGCGGCTGGATCGATGCGGTGATCCGCACCATCTGCCAGATCCTCACCCCCATCCCGGTGCTGCTGATCCAGGTCGTGGTGGCGGGCTCGCTCGATAAGCGCGACGTCACCATCTACACCATGGCCGTCATCGTCGCGATGCTGGCCTGGATGGGCCCCACTCTCGTGGTGCGCGCCCAGGTGATGACCATGAAGGAACGACAGTTCGTGGCGGTCGCCAAGCTGTCGGGCGTCTCGGACATGGGCATCATCTTCAAGGAGATCCTGCCTAACCTGCTGCCCTTCATCGCCGCGGCCTTTGTGGGCCAGGTGTTCTCGGCGGTGTTCGCCTCGTTCTACCTCGCCGTGCTGGGCCTCGGCCCGCTGCGCGAACCGCTGATCGGCAACCTGATCTGGGCCGCCCAGAGCCAGGGCGCCTTCTTCAACGGTTGGTGGTGGTGGCCGCTCATCCCCGCCTTCGCCATGATCCTCATCCTCGGCGCCCTGGCGCTCGTCAACATGGGCCTCGACGAACTGGCCAACCCGCGCGTGAGGCGGACTGAATGACTATCGACACTACTCCCGCCCGCATCAAGAAGCCGGGCAGCGCCAACGCCAACGTCACCGAGCCGGTGCTCCGCGTCGAAGGGCTCGAGGTCACCTATTACACCGACCTCGGCCGCGCCAAGGCGCTCGACAATGTCGGCTTCACCCTCAACTCGGGCGAGAAGCTCGGCATGGTGGGCGAATCAGGCTCGGGCAAGTCCACCATGGCGCTCGCCATGATGCGCATGATCAAGCCGCCTGGCCGCATCGAGGGCGGCAAGGTGATCGTCGGCGGCACCGACCTGATGGCGCTCACCGAAGACGGCATGCGCAAGGCTCGCCTCAACAAGATCGCCTACATCCCGCAGGGCGCGATGAACTCGCTCAACCCGGTGATGCGCATCGGCTCGCAGATGTCCGACGCCATCCGCGCCCACGTGAAGGGCGAGGGCAAGTCGGCCATCGAGGATCGGATCGCCCATGCCCTCCGCTCGGTGGATCTCGATCCCAGCGTTGCCCGCATGTACGCCCACGAGCTGTCGGGCGGCATGAAGCAGCGCGTCTGCATCGCCATCGGCATCCTGCTGCAGCCCCATGTCATCATCGCCGACGAGCCGACCTCGGCCCTCGACGTGGTGACGCAGCGCCAGGTGATGGAAACCATCAACCGCGTGCAGTCCGAGATCAACGCCGCCGTCATCCTCATCGGCCACGACATGGGCCTGATGGCCCAGGCGGTCGACAAGGTGGCGGTGATGTATGCCGGCCGGCTGGTCGAGCTCTCGACGGTGCGCGAGATGTTCACCGATCCCAAGCACCCCTACTCGCAGGCGCTGATCAGCTCGCTGCCCAACCTCGACAACAAGGGCGTGTTCCAGGGCATCCCGGGCCTCGCCCCGTCGCTGCTGCGGCTGCCCTCGGGCTGCGCCTTCCACCCGCGTTGCCCGTATGGCCAGCGCGAGCTGCAGCGCTCGGTCCGCCCCGAGCCGATCACCCTGCCGGGCGGCCGCATGGTGGCCTGCCACCTCTACTCCGAAGAAGGCCACGCACATGAGTAAGAACCTGCTCGAGATCCGCAACGTCTCGAAGGTCTACCAGCGCGGCCTGCTGAGCCAGAAGGCCACGGTCGCGCTCAAGGAGTATTCGCTGACGCTGCCCGAGGATGACCCGTCGATCCTGACGGTTGCCGGCGAGTCCGGTTCGGGCAAGACCACTCTCGCCATGCTGCTGCTGGGCTTCATCACGCCCACCACCGGCGAGATCATCTACCGCGGCAAGAATATCAACATGCTGGAAGGCAAGGAGCGCCTCGCCTACCGGCGCGAAGTCCAGGCCGTGTTCCAGGACCCCTTCGCGGTGTTCAACCCGTTCTATACGGTCGATCACCTGCTGACGGTGCCGATCCGGCATTTCAAGCTGGCCAGGAACCGCGCCGAGGCGAGGAACAAGATGGAGGAGGCGCTGACCTCGGTCGGCCTCCGTCCCGAGGACGTGCTCGGCCGCTTCCCGCATCAGCTGTCGGGCGGCCAGCGCCAGCGCATCAACGTCGCCCGCGCCCTGCTGCTGAAGCCGCGCCTGCTGATCGCCGACGAGCCGGTATCGATGGTGGATGCCTCGCTGCGCGCCAATATCCTCGAGTCGCTGCGCAACCTGCACCGCGACCACGGCGTCACCATCATCTACATCACCCATGACCTCACCACGGCCTATCACGTGGCCGACAACATCATCGTGCTCTACAAGGGCGACGTGGTGGAAAAGGGTGACGTCGAAAGCGTGATCCGCAACCCGCAGCACTCCTATACTCGGCTGCTGGTCGACTCGATCCCGTGGCCCAACCTCGACAAGAAGTGGGGCGAGCCACTCAGCCCGCGCGAAACCGTGTAGTATCCGCCGCAATCCATTCGACCGGGCACGTCATCGACGTGCCCGGATTTCCATGGTGGCTTCGGCCGCCAGCCTCCAACTGCCAAGTGAAGAAAATGCTCGAGATCGCCGAGGTCATTCCTCCCAAGTATTCCCCCGTCTGGAAGCTCGCCAAGCAGTGCGGTGTCGACCTCGCCGTCGCGGGCCTGCCCTTCGATACCTTGCAGGCCGGGGAGCGCGTCTCGTCGCTCTCGGCGCTGCAGCGCATGAAGGACGAGTATGTGAAGGGCGGGTTCGACATCCGCGTCATCGAGGCCCGTCCGCCGCTCAACAAGGCCAAGCGCGGCCTCGAGGGCCGTGACGAGGAGATCGACGTTGTCTGCGAGCTCATCACCAACATGGGCAAGCTCGGCATCCCGGTGTGGTGCTACGAGTGGATGACCGATTTCAACTGGGTGCGCACCAACATGGCGTTGCCCAGCCGCGGCGGCTCGGTGGTCACCGCTTTCAATCTCGACGACGTGCCCGACACCATCACCTCGAACCCGCCCATCTCCGAGGAAAAGCTCTGGGAGACGCTGGAATACTTCCTGCGCCGCGTCCTCCCCGTCGCCGAAAAGGCCGGCGTCAAGCTCTCCATGCACCCCGATGATCCGCCTATCACCCCGATCAAGGGCGTCTCGCGCATCATGCGCTCGATCCCCAACTACCAGCGCCTCGTCGACATGCTGCCGTCGGACTACAACACCATCACGCTGTGCCAGGGCAACTTCACCCTGATGACCGACGACCTGCCCTCCGTCATCCGCAAGTTCGGCAACCAGAAGAAGATCAGCTTCGTCCACTTCCGCGACGTCGCGGGCGTGCCGACAAACTTCCACGAGACGTGGCACGACGCCGGCAAGACCGACATGCTTGCGACCATGAAGGCCTACAAGGACATCGATTTCGACGGCGTGCTGCGCCCCGACCATGTTCCCACCGTCGAAGGCGACAGCAACGAGAACGCCGGCTACTCGGCCTTTGGCCGTCTCTACGCCATCGGCTACATCCGCGGCCTGCACGAAGCCGTCTACGCGAAATAAGGTTTGCTGAAATGAAGATCGCCCTCACCGGTTCGTCCGGCGGCGTCGGCCGCGCCATCATCAAGGAGGCGCGCGCCCAGGGTCACGAACTCGTCTGCATCGATCGCGTCGCCGCGCCCGAAACCGAGGAAACCCGTGACCTCCATTTCATCCAGGCCGACATGGATGAATACGACAAGCTCGTCGCGGCCTTCAAAGGCTGCGACGCGGTGATCCACATGGCGGCCATCCCCTCCCCCGGCCGCCATCCCGACCACGTGGTGCACAACAACAACGTCGTGGGCAGCTACAACGCCCTGCAGGCCGCCGTCGAGAACGGCATCATGCGCATCTGCCAGGCCTCGAGCGTCAACGCCATCGGCCACTCCTACAGCCGCGACCCGCACTACGACTACCTGCCGATCGACGAGGAGCACGCAAACTACTCCGAGGAGCCCTATTCGCTCAGCAAGTGGATCTGCGAGGCCCAGGCCGATGCCTTCGCCCGCCGCTGGGCCGATATCTCCATCGCCTCGATGCGCTTCCACTGGGTCGTGCCCGAGCGTTCGCTCGCCGCCAAGAACTTCACCCTCGAAAGCGAGCACCCCAAGAAGCACCTCTTCGCCTACACCCGCTTCGATGCGGCGGCGCGGGCGTGCCTCCTGAGCCTCGAGGGCAAGTTCAAGGGCCACGAGGCATTCTACATCGTGGCGCCCGACACCACTGCCGACATCCCCAGCCTCGAGGTCGCCGCCCGGCTCTTTCCCGGCATCCCGATCAAGGGCGATCTCAGCGGCCACAAAAGCTTCTTCAACTCTTCCAAGGCCGAGCGTATCCTCGGCTGGAAGCACGATCTGTGAGCTGAACCGGAGCGGGCGGCTCTACGCCCGCTCCATCCTGTAGCCGGAGACTGAACGACCGGGATCGAACGGGAAGACCCGCGCCCGCGGACACCTGCCATTGGAGGATTGCCATGAAGCCTGTCGCAATGCTGGCCCTCGCAC